>JAGVUH010000387.1 GCA_019136395.1 Gammaproteobacteria bacterium | reverse complement strand
TGGCATGACCAAACTCCTCAATCGCCTCCCATCCCTCGGCGCCACTGACAACCGCGCAGATCGTCAGCAAGATAATATCCATAAAATTATGACGCTGATTACGTTCGACGCGGGTGTCTTCAAGGGTGGCAAAATGGTAGATAAAGCTGGCAGACATGAGTGACTCCTCGGCTGGGTTCACTCAATCATGCCGTAACTTACTATCTTATAGCTCCTTTATGCGCGCTCGCCCTGGGGGCGCGACCGGGTCAGGAGATACCAGCCGTCAGACCTGGTCCTAACCCGGACGGGCCAACCACGCCAATAGAGGGAAGCTGCCGCAGCCTAGAGGGGGCCCTGAAAGGCAGGGGGCGAGGCGATCATGGGGGCATCCCGGTCCGGGGTCAGCAGGTCGTTCCACCCCTAACCTTTTGCTTGGCCAATCACCCATGCAGCCGATCCGACTGCTCAGCTACAACATCCAGGCCGGTATCCATACCCGTCAGTATCGGGAATATCTGACCAAAAGCTGGAAGCACCTGCTCCCGCACCGGGAGCGCCAGGTCAATCTGGGTCGCATCGCCGCCATGTTAAGGGATTTCGATCTGGTGGGGCTCCAGGAGATCGACGCGGGCAGCCTGCGCAGCAGCTTCATCGATCAGATCGAATACCTGGCCGACGAGGCTCAGTTCCCCTTCTGGTATCGGCAGGTCAATCGGGACCTGGGCCGCTGGGCCCAGCATGGAAATGGCGTCCTCAGCCGGCTGCGCCCGGCTCGGGTCAGCGAACTCAAGCTCCCCGGCCTGCCAGGGCGGGGGGCGGTGATCGTCGAACTGGACCTCTCCGATGGCGGGATCCTGGCGATCTGCATCCTCCACCTGGCCCTGGGCTGGCGGGCGCGGGGCCGGCAACTGCGGCACATCGCCCAGGTGGTGCAGCGCTACCCCTATCTGGTGGTGATGGGCGACTTCAATTGTGGCTGCCGCAGTCGCTCCCTGCGGCAACTGATGCGGGATTCCGACCTGCGTGGCCTGGACTGCGAACTCAAGACCTTCCCCAGTTGGCAACCCCGGCGCAGCCTGGATCATATCCTGGTCTCCAACCGCTTGCGTATCCTGGGCGCTGAGGTCATCGACTACCCCCTCTCGGATCACCTGCCCCTGAGCATGACCATCGCCTTGCCCGAAGGGGTGACGCTGGCCTGAAACCTGGTTGGCACCCCCTTCCTGGTTCATAGGTCCTACCATCGTCTTGCCCCCCGAAGGGTATCGCTGGCCTTAATCACGTCAGGCGCCCCGGTCCTGGTCCGGGGCGCGGATGGATCTTACCCCTGGCCTCGCGCCCTCTGGTAACTCGCCCCAGCCACCAAATTTCCGGTCCCAGCCCGAGGTCTTTCAACTCCACCAAGCCCGAAGCCCCGTCAGTCCTGGACGTAAAAGTGTCGCCAGGGGCTGGCGGTCAGGCTGGTAAGCGCGGCCTGGAAGGTTGGCGTTGGCTCCGCCTCCCCGGGGAACACCTCCTCCACCCAGACGAAGCTGCGTCCAAACCCGGCCGAGCCTTTCCAATCCCAGCCCCAGATCGGGTGGCGGGAGCCGCAGGCGGGGCAGGGGATTTCCCGTACCAGGTCCTGGCCCCGCCCCAGGCCCGGTTCCATATTCCGCTCCCACTGCCCTTCCAGTTCCCGTTGCGGATCCTGGTTCTGGTTCTGGTCGGGGTTCTGGTCCGGGAATACGGCTAATGCCTTATTGGGGGCGCGGCAGGTAGGGCAGCGCGGCGGCCGAGTGTTGCTGCCAAAGAGCAGAAGGGGGGATGCCAAGGGGCCCGCCAAATGGATATGGGTAAAGGGCTTACCGGTGGACGTTGGGGTCAGCCGCAGATTGACCGCGCAGCCGGCGAAGGCCAGCAGGTCGAAGAAGCGCTCGCCAACCAGAAAGGCCTGGCTTGGTGCCGGTGTCTCGGTCAGGGCGCCGCCGAGGCCCGCTTCAGCTGGCGGGGCGCCAGCGAGGAAGACGTGTACCGGTAATCGGCGGGTGAGGGCGCCGTTAATACCCGCTTCCGCCGCCAGGGGCTGGCCGATGAACCCCAGGGTTTCCAGGGTGGCGCGCAGGAGATGGGGGTTCACCGCCAGCCAGGGGTCCGCGGGTGTCAGCAAGAGACGGCCGGTGTGGCTGGGCGGCATGTCAGGCAGTCCACGGGTACGGATAAAAAAGGCGGAGTTTGAACGAGGTTGGCTGAACCGGCCTACTCGCCCCGCCCAGCCCAGTCGCGGGCAAACTGCCAGGCGGTGCGGCCGCTGCGGGAGCCGCGACGCAGGGCCCAGCGCAAAGCCTCCGGGTCGACCAGCTCTGGGGACCGCTGCTTCGCTCCCAGCCGTTCCAGCCAGTGGTGGACGATGGTCAGGTACTGGTCCTGGGTGAAGGGATGGAAGGAGACCCAGAGGCCAAAGCGGTCGGAGAGGGAGATCTTCTCCTCCGTACTCTCCCCAGGGTGAATCTCGCCGTCGATCAGGGCCGCCTCCCGGTTCTCGCGCTGGAATTCCGGCAGCAGGTGGCGGCGATTGGAGGTGGCGTAGATCAGCAGGTTATCCGGCGCGGCGCTGATGGAGCCCTCCAGCGCCGCCTTGAGGGCCTTGTAACCGGACTCGTTGGCCTCGAAGGACAGGTCGTCGCAGAAGATGATGAAGCGCTCCGGCCGGCCGTGGATCAGGTCCAGCACCGCCGGCAGGTCCACCAGTTCGTCCTTGTCCATCTCAACCAGGCGCAAGCCCTCATGGCGCAACTCGTTGAAGATCGCCTTGATCAGCGACGACTTGCCGGTACCGCGTGAGCCCCACAGCAGGATGTTGTTGGCCCCGCGGCCGGCCAGGAACTGGCGGCTGTTGCGCAGGATCTCCGCCTTCTGCCGGTCCAGGCACAGCAGGTCCTTCAGGAGCAGGCGCTGCGGGTGGGCCAGGGCCTGCAACCGGCCCTGGCCCCGCCCATCCCGGCGCCAGCGAAAGGCATGGGCCTCCCAGTCGGGTGCCGCCGGGGCAGACGGCAGCAGGGCCTCCAAGCGGTCCAACAGCCGCGCCGCATGCGCCATCAGATCAGAAGCGTCGGTCATCAGGGTTCAGTTCCCCCTTTCAACGGTACCCAAGGCAACGCAGTTTTGGTCTAATGGATGAGGGAGGGTCGGGTGGCGTCTGGCGGGGGTGTCGCCAGCATGGATGCTGGCGGCAAGCCTCCAGGGACGGATTCACGGCGTCCCCCGCCAGACGCTACCCGACCCGGGATCGCCGCCAAACGCTAGGTGATGGAACTCCTTAATCTCCATCAGGCATGAATCCGCCGGTACTTGAGCCGGTGGGGCTGATCCGCCTCGGCCCCCAGCCGGCGGTGGCGGTCGGCCTCGTAGTCGGCGTAATTACCCTCGAACCAGGTGATCCGCGAGTCGTCCTCGAAGGCCAGGATGTGGGTGGCGATGCGATCCAGGAACCAGCGGTCGTGGCTGATCACCACGGCGCAGCCGGGGAAGGCAAGGATGGCCTCCTCCAGGGCGCGCAGGGTCTCCACGTCCAGGTCATTGGTGGGCTCGTCGAGGAGCAGCAGGTTGCCGCCGCTCTTCAACACCTTGGCCAGATGGACCCGGTTGCGCTCGCCCCCGGACAGGTCGCCGATGCGCTTCTGCTGATCGGTGCCCTTGAAGTTGAAGCGACCGCAGTAGGCACGCGAGGGCATCTCGTAGCGGCCGACGATAATGTTGTCGGCCCCGCCGGAGATCTCCTCCCACACCGTCTTGCTGGCATCCAGGGCGTCGCGGCTCTGGTCCACGTAGCCGATCTCCACCGTCTCGCCGATGCGCAGGGTGCCGGCGTCGGGCTGCTCCTTGCCGGTGAGCAGGCGGAAGAGGGTGGTCTTGCCGGCGCCGTTGGGGCCGATGATGCCGACGATGCCGCCCTTGGGCAGGTTGAAGGACAGATCCTCGTACAACAGCCGGTCGCCGTAGGCCTTGCGCAGGCCCACCGCCTCCACCACCAGGTCGCCCAGCCGCGGGCCCGGCGGGATGTAGATCTCGTTGGTCTCGTTGCGGGCCTGGAATTCCTGGGACTGGAGCTCGTCGAAGCGCGCCAGGCGTGCCTTGCTCTTGGCGTGGCGGCCCTTGGGATTGGCGCGCACCCATTCCAGCTCCTGTTTCATGGTCTTGATGCGGGCGGCCTCCTGCTTCTGCTCCAGCTCAAGACGGGCCTCCTTCTGCTCTAGCCAGGAGGAGTAGTTGCCCTCCCAAGGGATGCCGTGGCCGCGGTCCAGTTCCAGGATCCAGCCAGCGACGTTGTCAAGGAAATAGCGGTCGTGGGTGACGGCGACCACGGTGCCGGGGTACTCGTGCAGGAAGCGCTCCAGCCAGGCCACGGACTCGGCGTCCAGGTGGTTGGTGGGCTCGTCGAGGAGCAGCATGTCGGGCTTGGACAGCAACAACCGGCATAGGGCGACACGGCGGCGCTCGCCACCGGACAGGGTGGTGACGTCGGCCTCCCAGGGCGGCAGGCGCAGGGCCTCGGCCGCCACCTCCAGGGTGCGCTCCAGGTTGTGGCCGTCGGTGGCCTCGATCAGGTTCTCCAGCGCTGCCTGCTCCTTAGCCAGGGCGTCGAAGTCGGCGTCGGGTTCGGCATAGGCGGCATAGACGGCGTCCAGGTGCTCCAGGGCGGCCTTGATGTGGCCCAGGGCCTCCTCGACATTGCCGCGTACGTCCTTGGCCGGGTCGAGCTGGGGCTCCTGGGGCAGGTAGCCGACCTTGATGCCGGGCTGGGGCCGGGCCTCGCCCTCGATCTCGATGTCGATGCCGGCCATGATGCGCAGCAGGGTGGACTTGCCGGAACCGTTGAGGCCGAGCACGCCGATCTTGGCGCCGGGGAAGAAGGACAGGGAGATGTCGCGCAGGATGACGCGCTTGGGCGGCACCACCTTGCCGACCCGGTTCATGGTAAAGATGTACTGCGCCATGGCTGAATACTGGCTCTTGTCTGGGAGTTAAGGGGGTAGAGGGGTAGAGAGGTAGAGGGATAAGGGATAAGGGATAAGGGGCTAGGGGTAGGAGTGTCCGGTTGCGGAGCGGCGAGGCGGGGCGGTTCTTGCCGTGCAGAGTCTGGCCAAGCTTGGCCTCGCTGTGCGGAGCCTCGCCTTCAAGGGGCGGGCCTCATGGCGGCTTGCCATGCGAGGTGCCGATCCTGGCTCTGAACCTGGCCGGGCTCGCCTTTGAGCGTAAACTGGGCGGCATTATTCCATAAATGCCCCCACCGTTCCGGTCCGGGGCCGGACCGAGGACCCCCATGGCCGATTCCGTCGACATCCATCCCACCTCCAATGCCTTTGCCAATCCGAACCCCACACCCAGTTCCAGTTCCACCTTCAATCCTTGCGCATCCGCCAACTGGTCCCCCTGCTGCGCCAGCGGGGCTTGCGCGTCGGCTACCTCAAGCACAGCCACCACCGGATCGAGGTCGACCGCCCTGGCAAGGACAGCTACGAAATTCGCGAGGCCGGCGCCAGCCAGGTCCTCCTCGCCACCGGCGAGCGTTGGATTATGCAGAGTGCCCAGCGCCAGCCCGGCCAGGACCCGGACTTGCCGGCGATGCTAGCCCTGTTCGACCCACGGCTGGTGGATCTCATCCTGGTGGAGGGCTTCAAGTTCAGCGACTATCCCAAGCTGGAGGTCCATCGCGCCGCACTGGCCAAGCCCTACCTCTATCCCGGGGACCCGACCATCCGCGCCCTGATCAGCGATGCATCCCAGCCGACAGGCGCCCATCCCCCCCTGCTGCCTCTCGGCGATTCGGGGGCCATCGTCGATTACCTCCTGTCCCTTCTGTCCCAGGCCGGCGATCAGGGTGACCTCTCCGCCGTCAGGTAGGCGATCCAACCGGCCTCGGGCTCTCCCTCCTCCACGGGGACGAAGCGCCCGTCTGGCTGGCCCTGGTCGTCCCAGCCCTGCCAATAGCAGATGACCCGGGTGAACCCGGCCTCCGCCAGCAATTCGCGAATCTCCGGCAAGGACCAGAGCCGCCAGTCGTAGGTGAAGGCCCGCTCCAGGCGGGAGCCGTCGCTGAAGGCGAAATGGATGTGGCACAGCAGGCGACCGCTGATGGGGTCATACTGGGCCTGGTCCCAAATATAGGTGAAGGGGCCATCGTCACCCTGAACCACCCGCTCTTCCACGATCACGCGATAGGCGTCATAACCGCCGTAGGCATCGAGAAAGAAGATTCCATCCGGCTTCAGGGCCTCTCGAACGCGACGAAAGTAGCGCAGCATGGTGCCCCGCTCCTTGAGCAGCCAGTAGCTGAAATTCAGGGCGCAGATGACGTCCTGCCCCTCACCTTCAGCCCCAAGGACGTCAGCCTGATGCAGGACCCCGGCACAGGGCGGCGGTGCCGCAAAAATCCTCGCGCAGACGCCGGGCGGTCTTGCAGCGCAATTCCCGGTAGGTGCGGTCGATGAAGTTCACCTCGGCTTCGGGACACTGCACTGATTGCTCGTAGAGCCGATGGCGGTCGGCCCGTGCGGCGAGAGGGGGGTGGGTTGGGGGCAGGGTCATGGGCGTCGCTGACTTGGGTAGCAAACCGTAACGGTGGTTTTTGTACCACGGCCAGGGGTCTCACGCGAGGTCCGGCGGTGGCCGGTTCGTGATCCCGTGGCTGCGGGAGCCTTGGTCAGGATCTTGAGGAGATCGTGGCCGCACGACTGAGAGGGCCTTAAAGGATCGCCCCTAAAGGATCGATGAGGACCAAGAAGTCCCGCAAATTACCCTCAAGTACCAAGAGGCGCCGACAGGGGCTTGCGCGTACGTCGGGATTCCCTTATCTTGCCGCCCTTCCACGGGCAGGGAAGGGCGTTTTAGCAGTACCCATCGCGCCAGCCTGGTGGTCTCTCCCGGAGAGGTGTCCGAGTGGCTTAAGGAGCACGCCTGGAAAGTGTGTATACGGCAACGTATCGAGGGTTCGAATCCCTCCCTCTCCGCCACTTTCATGATTTTTTAGCTTATTTTTCAATAAGCTAAGTGTAACCCAAAAAATTGGGTCCCCCATTTAGTCCCCCACTTAGTCGCGGCTTCTCAGCCCCCCCGCCGAACGATGTGGGAAAAATAATTTCAGGCAACAGGCAGGGAATCCTCCCTCGCAGAGCCACCCTATGCCTCCAAGTTCCCCGCCATTGGCATAGGCAACCACCCTTTGGCCCTGTAAATGCCCTTGAGGCCCTCTTGGGTCGCCCAAAAACTCCTCGGTAGCAGAAGTCTAGTGACAGTCCTTCTGCAAGATGTACCCATGGCCAGAACGACCAAAAGCCGTTCTGAGATCCTCTGGGGCCAACACGTTGGCTGTCCGATCCGGTCCTACATTGCGACAGGGCCAAGAAGAAGAACTGTCTGTTTTGGCCGACAAGGAACATGCCCCTGAGTCAGGATGCAAAATAATTCATATCGCCCTGCCTCGGTCTGTTCTTCTGTCCCAACTTCTCCCACCGCGAAAGTCTGGTGCCGCTGGCTACTCCTGACTCCCCGTCAGGGTCTTCACTACAACGTCGCCAAGCACCTTTAAGTGCCTGCCCGGGATTCTCCGGTTCGGTCTACCTACAATCCCATTTTGCCAACCCCCTTCCGTGTCTTGCCGCTTTCTGCGCCATGGACACTCCATCCCGTTCGTTGAGCTGAAGCTTGATTGCACCTGGGCACTGAGACCCCCATCGCTTGGTCATGGGGGCCGAAAGTGCAAGGGGAGGACTTGGAGCTGCTTGTTATTCAGTCTGCTCTGGAATGAACTGCTCCAAACGCCATCCTGTGCAACAACGGTGTCCGGTTAAGGTCATAGGTAAGCCGTCAACATAGGCCCTAGCTCGCGTTCATAGAGCCCAGGAGAGGCTGGTTTGAGGAAACAGTGTTTCAGGAACCGTAGGAC
>JAGVUH010000409.1 GCA_019136395.1 Gammaproteobacteria bacterium | reverse complement strand
AGCCGCTGGTCCGCCATCGCCGCTCGCGCCATGGCCAGGGCCGCGCCGGCGCCGTAAAGCTGGCCCCACAGGTGACGCTCGCCGGGCAGGCGAGGCAGGGGAGGGTGCAGGGGCGACGGCGGGGGGGCGACGGACATCAGGGGGAAAACCGCGGGGTGAAGGGTAAGAGTCAAGGATTAGGCCAGGAATTCTCGCATAGGCCACCCCATCAGGCATCTGTCGCGGCCACTCCCGGTTCATTCACGGCCGTCGGGGGCCAGCGACTTTCAGAGCGCGGGTCCAGCACAAGCCAAGTGACGGTTGCTTTATCGTAGGTATGCTGCCGGAAACATGCTTCCTGGGCTATAACCATATTGCAACCGAAGGCAACTGCCAAACTGGGAGAGACCAACGCGGCAAGCTGCGATTGTGAGGGCATTCTGTCCCCCTTTGCATCTCTCCATCCGCCCGGATATTGGGCGATAATGACCAACTTGATTTCTCCGCGGTTGTAAATAAATGATTGATCTTCATTGCCACATGCTGCCCCGTATCGACGATGGGCCGACGGATCTGGCCACCTCGCTGGAGATGGCCCGGGTTGCGGTTGCCGATGGCATCACCCTAACTGCTTGCACCCCACACATCTATCCCGGGTTGTTTGACAATGACGCCAGTGGGATCGCGGCGGCGGTGAGCCGTTTCCGTGAACACCTTGAGGAGGCCGGTATTCCCCTGGAAATTACTCAAGGGGCCGATATCCAGATCGTGCCGGAATTGCTGGAGGGGCTCAGGTCGGGCCGCTTTCCGACCCTGCACGGCTCACGTTACTTTCTCTTTGAACCGCCGCACCATACCGTGCCGCCGCGCTTTCTGGACACCGTCTTCGATGCCCTGTCCGCGGGTTATGTGCCGGTGATCACTCATCCGGAGCGGCTGACCTGGCTGGATGATCACCACTACGGTTGGTTTCTGGAAGCGGCACGGATGGGGGCCTGGATTCAGGTCACCGCTGGCGCCGTGACGGGGCGTTTCCGGGATCAACCCCGGTATTGGGCCGAGCGTCTGCTGGATGACGGGGTAGTGCATCTGTTGGCCACAGATGCCCATCATCACGCGCGGCGCCCGCCACTGCTGGCGGAGGGGCGGGAGGCGGCGGCGAAATGGGTGGGTCCCGAGGAGGCGGAACGCCTGGTCAGCGATCGTCCCCGGGCAATTGTGGAAAATCGCGATCCGGGGTCGGTCACCCCACCAGCGGGGCTGGGTGGAGAGAGATGGCGGGGTTCAGTTGTCCACAACCCCGCGGAGGAGGGGGTGCTATCGCGACTGATGAAGAGGTTATTCCGGAAATCAGCCTGATGCGTGATTCACGGGCCGAGTCCTTCCCGTTCGAGGTTAAGGCGGGCTTTTTCAGGCATTCATGAAGAGTTTTGCGTGAGACGGATGCGGAAGGATATCAGTCGGGTGCCAGCGGCCGGGGTGGGCTCAAATTCGATATGGGGTAGCGAAACAACCCTATCTGGCATGGGTAGGCAAACATTACTCTGTAATGAAAGACATTGCCGTGGCTTCCACGGAAAAAAGAAAGCCCAAGGCTGGATGCCTTGGGCTTCTAATCCGCAAACCCCGAAAGGGTTAATGCATTTTAAAGGATAGGACTGGGCGGATCGTCATCATCATTGTTGTTCTCGTAAATGATCCATCCGGTGGCGCCAACCACGACGACACCAGCGGTGATGGCGCCAGCAAGGGTCATGTTATTGGCTGCGAGCCAAGCATCCAGGGCTGACTTTTCGGTAATGACGGTCTGCGCCTGAACCATGGGGGGGGTATTACCGCTGGCTACCGCGGAGCGAGGATCGAAACTGTAAACGCCGGCCCCCTGCAGGGCACAGGTGCTCATTTTCTGGACGACAAGGACACCCATATCTTTAAGGGTGTACTGACAACCATCGGCGAAGCTGACGATGGCCGAACTACCCTCCAGGACCATGAGGCGGTCGCCTTCTTTCAAGGTCATCCCCTCACGGGCGGGTAGATAGCGAGCATCCTGGCTGGCGATGGCGTTGCCATCAACACGGCTGATCTTGGCGGTGGGTACCGGCTCCGCGGCAGTGGCGAGACTCAGAAAACCGAAGCTCGACAAGAGGGCGATCAGGGGCTTGTTTTTGATTTTCATACTGTTTCTCCTGTATTCAGATGCTGTGAATCTCGCTGGATCCTCGCCGACTAACCTTTCCAGCACTAATTGCATCCTAGATGGGGCGGCTGTCAAAGTCAACCTTCAGGGCAAGGTCAGAAAGCATGGTGGAACAAAGGGCAGGGTTACTGGCCTCCTATTCCTGGGCCTGGGTTTCCCCGGATGGGGTTTCCGACTCCTGGTCGGGTTCCGGAGTTACCGCGGTCGCCTCCGCGGGGTCGGATTCACGCTCCCGGGCACGTTCGTCCGCCTTGGCCGCGGCGGACAGTCCACTGGTCCGGCGAATGGCCAGTTCATCGAACCAGATCTCTCCCGTTACCCGCTGTTCGTGGGGACGGGAACTGGCGGATTCGAGGCGGATTTCCTGAAGTTGGCACTGGTCGGGAACGGCGAAGTCCAGGGCAAAATCGCGCCATTTTTCCGAGCCAAGAAAGCGCTCGCTGTGACCAAGTACCAGTCCGGAGGGTTGCAGGCAGGCAAGCGTCCAGCGCAGTCCGCCTTGGGTGGCAAGACTGTCGGCACGGATCTTACCGCTCAGGCGGTAGGTTCCCGGGTCGAGAAAGAGGGCCTGCCGAAGATGGTGAAAACTGCCCTCATGGTTACGAAACACCAGTTGCAGTGCACGTTCACCGCTGACACCCAGGGTGGCGGCGGTATTGGCCGTGACCTGGCGGAGGGGTGTCCATCGCCAATCAAACCCGCCGGTGCCCAGGGGAATCTCGAAGCCGCCGTTGTGTAACAAACCCATCTCGCGACGCTCCCGCTCCGTCAGACCGGCGATCCAGGTCAGGTAGGCCTCGGCGATCTGGCCGTCCTTGAGAAGGCGCTGCATATAGGCCTGGCGTTCCGGCAGGGTCAGGGGATGCTGGGGGGCCAGGGCACGCAGGCCATAGAGAAAACGGACCGTGTCCAGGTCGGTCGCCCGCTGGGCGACGCGGGCAAAGAAATCGGGCCACCAGGACGGGAATTCCTGAGCCAGAGGGGCCAGTGCTACCCGACCGACGGGGTCCTCCGCCAATTTCAGGAAGGTATCCAGCACGTCCTGATTGGCTTCTTCCCTGGCCAACAAGGCTTGTGACAGCAGTTGCAGGCCCCGAACCACCTGGCCGCGGTTCAGCCAGTACATTGCCGCCCGGCGCAGGACGGCGGCCTTGACCGGTTGGAGGGCCACAGCCTGCTCGGCCAAGGCATCGGCGGTGCTGGTATCCTCACGTGCCAGGGCCAGTTCCGCGAGGCTGAGCAAGACCATGCCCCGCGTGGGGTCCTGCCTGAAGGCGGTCCGTAACTGGGCCTCGGCCTGATCGGGGGCATTCGGCATCTGGACGGAGGCCTCGACATACAGGGCCTCGGGGTGATGGGGGCGAAACCGCAGGACCCGTTGCGCCGCGGTGAGATCACCCTTATCTACCTCGGCCATACCCTGGGTCGCCAGGCCTTGCAGAATGATTTGCCAGGCCAGGAATCCGGCAAGGAGGACCATCAGGCCGCGCCAGATCCAGAGTCGGGTACCGTTGGTGACGTTAACCGTGGGGTTCGGGATCATTTGACCTGATGCTCCATACGTATGATCTTCCACTGGCCACTCAAGGCGATCAGTTCCAATTCAATGGTGCCGCTGAAGGCATCCCAGGGTTGGGTCTCGTTCTGGCGGACCTTCACCTGGATGTTACCCCGGCCGGTCAACCGGCCATCCGCGGTCTCCCGCCAGCGGAACCCGGAGATTTCAGACTGCCGGTAGGGGGTACGGGCGAAAAATTGGCGATAGGTGGATCGCAGCTGAGCCTGGCCGGTGCCCTCGGTGAAGCGGGCATCTGGTGCAAAGAGGCTGACATAAGCCTCCAGGTCGCCAGTGGTATAGGCTTGGGTGAAGCGGTTCAGCAGGCGATCGGCGTCCTTGCGCGGGGGCTTCGCCACTTGTTCCACGGCGGTCTGATTACTGGTCTCCAGGGCCGGAGGCTGAGAAGAGGCCGGTGCGGGGGCCTGAGCCTGGGTATGGGCAGGGGCGACTGGCTTCTGCTGCTTGGCCTGCTGTTGTTTCAGGGCCTCGAATTCGGACTGGAGTCGCACCTGCGCCTTGGCAAGCTCCTGTTGTTTCCGGACGGCCTCGGCCTGGGCGGCAAGACGTTCCGCCTCGCGACGTTTGGCCTCGGCTTGTTCACGCTGGGCCTGTTCGGCCTTGAGACGTTCCAGGGCCTGACGCTCGGCCTTGAGTTTGGACTCGGCCAGGGCGGCCTCTTCCTGCTTGCGCCGCGTTTCGGCCAAGGCGGCCTGGCGTTCCTCCGCTTGCAGCCGGGCTTGCTCCTCCTGCCGTTTGGCCTGTTCAGCCTTTTGTCGCTCTAAGGCCCGGCGTTCCGCCTGGAGACGGGCCTCGGCCTCGGCAACCTGTCGTTGGTGACGCTCGGCCTCCGCCTGGGTCGCCAGGCGTTGCGCCTCAAGGCGTTGGGCCTCTTCCTGGCGCTGACGGGTCTGTTCTTGCTCCAGCGCCACCAGGGCCAGGCGTTCAGCCTCGATGCGCGCCAACTCCGCGGCGATCTCCTGCTGGCGTTGTTCGAGGGCGATTAGGCGGTCCGCCTCCTCCGTAGTGGTAGTCGGGGGGGGCGGTGACTGATCTTTGGAACCTGATCCGGCCGCGGTGAGGGTGCGGCCCGGGGGAGTTAGCTCCATGCTGCTGGTGACAGGCCGGTCAGCAGGTATGGCGGGCACGGGAGTTGTCAGGCCTGGGGGACGCGACAGGGGGGGAGTGGTGCCCTGTAGGTAGGATGGCTGGCGTTCGAGGGGGACTGAGGGTGCCTGCCGGTCAACCGCCATCTGCAACTGCACGGTGGTGGGACGGAGCAGATTGAACAGGACGAACCCTGCTACCCCCAGGATCAGTAGCAGGGCGGCGGCAAGGAGGGTCCGGCGGGTCAGGCGCTTCCAACGAGCAGGCCGGGGTACGAGGGCTTCCCGGGGGGCGATCAGGGGTTGCGGCTGGAAATAGCGGACGAGTTCGGCCCCGATGTCGGGTGCGGGCTGGGGATC
>JAGVUH010000106.1 GCA_019136395.1 Gammaproteobacteria bacterium | reverse complement strand
CAAGGCCAGCGTCGGCGCCATCCAGCGCAAGCTGTTGACCCTGGAAGGCCAGGGGGCCGGGATGCTGTTCGGCGAGCCGGCCCTGGACATCGCCGACCTGATGCAGACCGACGAACGCGGCTACGGCTATATCAATCTCCTGGCGGGGGATAAGCTCATCCACACCCCCGCCCTCTATGCCACCTTCCTGCTCTGGTTGCTGGCGGAGTTGTTCGAGCAACTGCCCGAGGTCGGCGACGTGGACAAGCCGCGCCTGGTATTCTTCTTCGACGAGGCCCACCTGCTCTTCGACAGCGCCCCCAAGGTACTGCTGGACAAGATCGAGCAAGTGGTGCGCCTGATCCGCTCCAAGGGAGTGGGCGTCTACTTCGTCACGGCCAGCTCGGCAACCGCGTCCAGCACGCCCTGCGCGCCTTCACCCCCCGGGATCAGAAGGCGGTGCGGGTGGCGGCCCAGACCTTCCGTCCCAACCCGGCCTTCGACACCGAGGCCCTGATCACCAACCTGGGAGTCGGCGAGGCCCTGGTCTCGACCCTGGACGCCTCCGGCACCCCGACCATGGTCGAGCGGGTCAAGGTCGCCCCGCCGGGGAGCCGCATCGGCCCCATCACCCCGGCGGAGCGCCGCGCCCTCATGGCCGAGTCCCTGGTCAAGGGTGTCTACGACGAGGCCGTGGACCGGGAGTCCGCCTACGAGATCCTCACCGGCCGCGCCGCCCAGGGCCCCCTGGAGGCCTTCGCCACCAGCACCCTGCGCTCCGTCGGCAGCCAGCTCGGTCGCACCCTGGTCCGCGGCCTGCTGGGCTCCCTGCTGGGCGGCAAGCGATGAGCGCCGACCGGCGGCCCGGCCCGGACCGGGACCGCGCCGCCACCCCGCCAGGGCCGGCCACCCCGCCGGCCCCCGGGCCGGATGCCCTGCCCGGCGGACCCCGGTCGGTAGCGCCGACGGGGGCCGATCCCGCCACCGCGAGCGAGCGGCCAGCTCCCACCGGGACCGATCCCGGCGAGCCCCGCATCGACCTCCAGGTCGGCGCCACCCGGGTGACCCTACTTGGCACCGCCCACGTCTCCCGCGCCAGCGCCGACCAGGTGCGGCTGCTCCTGGCCACGGAGCCCTTCGACGCCGTGGCGGTGGAGCTCTGCCCCAGCCGCTACCAGGCGCTCCTCGACCCCGACGCCTTGGCGCGCATGGACCTCTTTGGCGTCATCCGCCAGGGGCGGGTGGCCATGGTGGTCGCCAGCCTGGCCCTGGGGGCCTATCAGCAGCGCCTGGCGGACCAGTTTGGCATCGAGCCCGGCGCCGAACAGCGCATGGCCATCGCCCAGGCCCGGGAGCGCCACCTGCCGGTGGTGCTGGTGGACCGCGAGATCGGCGTCACCCTCAAGCGCGTCGCCGCCAACCTCGGCTGGTGGCGGCGCCTGGAACTCTTCTCCGGCCTCCTCGCCGCCCTCGTCACGCATGAGGAGGTGTCCGAGGCCGAGGTCGAGCGCCTCAAAGAAGGCGACGTCCTGGAGACCAGCTTCGCTGAGTTCGCCCGCGACCGGCGGGACCTCTACCTGCCCCTGATCGACGAGCGCGACCGCTACATGGCCGCCCGCCTGCGGGAGGAGATCGCGCGGGAGGGCCATAGCCGGATCCTGGCGGTGCTGGGGGCCGGCCATCTCAAGGGGATTGCCCGCTATCTGGCGGCGGAGGGTCTGGCCGGCACCGAGGAATTTTCCGCTGCGCGCCCCGCAGCCGTTTCCCCCCAGGACCCCCGCCAGATCATCGCCGCACTGGAGCGCCTGCCGCCGCCCAGCCCCTGGCCCAAGGTCATCTCCTGGCTGATCCTGGCCCTGATCCTGGGCGGTTTCGGCTATGGCTTCGCCCAAAGCCCCGAACTGGGTTGGGATGTGGTGCGGGACTGGGTCCTCATCACCGGCAGCCTGTGCGCCCTGGGCACCCTGCTGGCCGCCGGTCACCCCCTGACGGTCCTGGCGGGCTTCCTCGCCGCGCCCCTCACCACCCTGCACCCCGCCATCGGCGCCGGCATGGTCACGGCCCTGGTGGAACTCTGGCTGCGCAAGCCCATGGTCGGGGACTTTGGCCGCCTGCGCCAGGACGCGACCCGGGTCGGGGCCTGGTGGCGCAACCGGGTGCTGCGCATCCTGCTGGTCTTCCTCTTCTCCAACCTGGGGGCGGCCACCGGCACCTACGTGGCGGGTTTCCGCATCTACGAGCGTCTCTTCGTCTGACCCCGGCCAGGATAAGAATATACTGACCGTGAAATTTCTGGCCCGAAGGCCGGGAAGGAGGGATGCTCGGGAAAGCCCACCCTCATGGCCAAGGCCGCCGCCAACGGCGGCAAGGAACAGAGTACGCAGCAATGAATGCCACCCGGCAATGGTTGTTTCCCCTCGCCACCGGCCTGGGCTACTTTCTCGGCGCCAAGGTGGGCGTGTGGGCCTCGGCCATGGCGGAGATCGCCATCGTCTTTCCGCCCAATGGCGTCCTGCTGGCCGCCCTGCTGCTGGCGCCACGTCGCCACTGGCCCTGGCACCTGCTGGCGATCATCCCGGCGGAGATCGCCGCCGACCTGCCGACCTTCCCCTTGACCCAGGCCCTGAACTTCGCCTTCGTCAACATGCTGGAGGTCAGCCTGGCGGCCATCCTGCTGCGGCGGATCGCCGACCCCTTCCATCTGGACCATATCCGCAACGTCGCCTGGTTCGGCCTCATCGCCATGGTCTTGGCGAGCGCCAGCGCCGCCCTGCTGGGGACGGCCCTGTCCGGGCTGATCAGTAACGACGGCTTCTCCTGGGCGCTCTGGCGGACCTGGTGGCTTGGCGACGGCCTCGGGCTGTTATTGATCACGCCGCTGCTGTTGAGCTGGCCGCAGATCGCTGAAAGGGCGCCACTCTCGCGGATCGTCGAGGCCGGGTTGCTGCTGCTCGCCACCCTCGCCCTCGGGGTCTGGGGCTTTTCGACGCCGCCCCACCAGGCGAGCCTGACCCACCTGGTTCCCGCGCTGCTGCTGCCGCTGCCCATCTGGGCGGCCATGCGCTTTGGCCTGCCCGGCGCCAGCCTTGTCGGCTTGGTGATCTCCCTCCTTGCCATCCACTACACGCAGCGGGGGATCGGTCCCTTCGTCGCCGCGACGCCGGTGGCGAGCGTCCAGGGCCTTCAGGAGTTCATCGCGATCCTGGCCTTCTCCTCCCTGACCCTGGCGGCCCTGCTCAAGGAATTGCGGAATCGACAACAGGCCCTGGCGAAGAACCAACTGGCTCTCGCCGAGGCCCAGCGGATCGCCCATGTCGGCTCCTTCGAATACATCGTCGCCACCAGGGAGACGGTCTGGTCCGACGAGGAGTATCGCATCTTCGGGTTGGAGCCGGCGGGACCCTCGCCGGTCTACGACGAGCTGCTGAGGCGGTACCTCCCGCCCGAGGACGCGGAGCGGCTGCAGCGCGCCTTCAGCGCCGCGCTGGAGAACGCCACCGTCTACGAGCTGGAGTACCGCATCCTGCGACCCGACGGCAGCCTGCGCTGGTGCTATGACCGGGCCCAGCCCTGTTTCGATGCCGAGGGCAGGCTTGAACGCTACCTGGGCGCCACCCTGGACATCACCGAGCGCAAGCAGGCCGAGGCTCAATGGCGCCAGGGCCAGGAGCGGCTGCAGCTCACCATCGACGGCGCCAACCTCGGCATCTGGGACTGGGACCTCACCACCGAGGCGCTGAACTGGTCGCCCCTGTGCCGGGAACACTTCGCCCTGCCGGCCGGCGCGACGCCCAGCTACGCGTACTTTTTGTCCGTCGTCGCCGACGACGACCGCGCCCGCGTCGAGGCCCTGGTGCGCCATTGCCTCGAGACCGGCGCGGACTACGCCACCGAGTACCGCGTCCGGCTGCCCGATGGCGCCGAGCGTTGGATCGGGGCGCTGGGGCGCGTCTACCGCGCCGCCGACGGCCGGCCGCTGCGCATGAGCGGTACCACCCAGGATATCAGCGCCCGCAAAGAGGCCGAGGCGCAGGTCCAAGCCCTCACCCGCGGCCTGGAGCTTAAGGTCGCGGCGCGCACCGCCGATCTGGTCGCGGCCAAGGAGCAGGTCGAACAGGCCCTGGCACGGGCCGCCCGCTCCGAGGCCCGCTTCCGCACCATGTTCGAGCAAGCCCCCCTCGGTATCGCCCTCACCGACTCCCTGAGCGGGCGGATCCTCGAGGTCAACGCCCGCTTCGCCGCCATCGCCGGGCGCACGCGGGAGGAGATGGCCCGGATCGACTGGATGCGCATCACCCATCCGGACGACGTCCAGGTGGAACTGGACAAGATGGCGCGCATGAACGCCGGGGAGATCCCGGGCTTTCAGGTGGACAAGCGCTACCTGCGCCCGGACGGCGGGGTCGTCTGGATCAGCCTGACCATCGCCCCGGTGACCGTCGCCGCCGGCGAGGGCCCCCTTCACCTCGCGCTGATCGAGGACATCAGCGAACGCATAGAGAATCAACGGCGTATCCAGGAGGCCCTCCACCTGCTGCGCCTGGCCCAGGAGGCCGCCGACATCGGCGTCTGGACCTGGGAGATCGCCAGCGGCCAGCTCGCCTGGGACGCGCGCATGCGCGACTGGTACGAGGTGCCGCCGGAGCACGGCGCGGACGGCCTGCCCTACGACTTCTGGGAGGGGAGCGTGCATCCCGAGGATCGCGACCAGGCGGCCGCCGCCCTCGCCACGGCGGTGCGGCAGGGCACGCCCTACGACAGCGTCTTCCGCCTGCGCCTGCCGAGCGGGCGGGTGCGCCATATTTACGCCGCGGCCATCGCCGATCGCGATGCCGAGGGCAAGGTCTGGCGCCTGGTCGGCATCAACCGCGACATCAGCGCCCAGCGCGAGCAGGAAGAGGCCCTGCGCGCCGCCAAGGCTGCCGCCGAGGCCGCCAGTCAGGCCAAGAGCGCCTTCCTGGCCCACATGAGCCACGAGATCCGCACCCCCATGAACGCCGTGCTGGGTCTCACCCAGGTGCTGGAGAGGACCAGCCTGACCCCCGATCAACGCCTGATGGTACGGCAGGTCAGCGGCGCCGGTCGTTCCCTGCTGCGCCTCCTCAACGACATCCTCGACCTGTCCAAGATCGAGGCCGGGCGGATCGAGGTCCAGGACCGTCCCTTCGACCTGGCGGCGCTGCTGGCCCAGCTCGAGAGCCTGCTGGGGGTCACGGCCCGGGCCAAGGGCCTCTCGCTGAGGATCGTCCGCCCCGATCTGCCGGGGGGCCTGCGGGGCGACCCCCAGCGCCTGGAACAGATCCTCCTCAACCTCGTCGGCAACGCCATCAAGTTCACCGACCAGGGCGCGGTCCAAGTCTGGATCAGGCCCCGGGAGGTCGGTGCCGAGCGCCTGCGCCTGCGCTTCTCGGTCAGCGACACGGGGATCGGCATGACCCCGGAGGTCCTCGCCAGCCTCTTCACCCCCTTCACCCAGGCCGACGGCGACATCGCCCGCCGGTTCGGCGGCACCGGGCTGGGCCTGGCCATCTGCAAGCGCCTGGTGGACCTGATGGGTGGCGAGATCGGCGCCGAGAGCCAGCCGGGCAAGGGCAGCACCTTCTGGTTCGAACTGACCTTCGGGCGGACGGCGGCGGTCGCGGACCGGCCGCCGGCGCCGGCCGCGGCCTCCCCACCGTCGGGGGCCGCCACCCACCCCCGGCTGGCCGGACGGCACCTACTGGTGGTGGACGACAGTCTCATCAATCGGGAACTGACCGCGCGCATGCTCGCCCTGGAAGGGGCCAGCGCCACCCTGGTGGAGGATGGCCAAGAGGCCCTGGAGGCCTTGCGCGCCCAGCCCCAGGGCTACGACGCCGTGCTGATGGACGTGCAAATGCCGGTCATGGACGGGCTGACCGCCACCCGCCTGATCCGCGAGGAACTGGGCCTGACCGATCTGC
>JAGVUH010000256.1 GCA_019136395.1 Gammaproteobacteria bacterium | reverse complement strand
GGTGCCGGAGCGGATGTCGGCCTCAAAGGGGGCGTAAAAGCGCCGCACCCCCTCCCAGTAGTGGGACAGACCCTGCATGGCGTCCAGGTCCAGGCCCGGGTCCCGCTCGCCCCCAGCCAGGGCGGCGGCGATGGACCCCAGGTTGGGTTGGGAGGTCAGGCCGCTGAGGGCGTCAAGGGCGCCGTCCACGGCGTCGCATCCCGCCTCCACCGCCGCCAGCACCGTGGCGGCGGCGATGCCGCTGGTGTCGTGGGTGTGGAAATGGATTGGGATGCCGACCTCCTGCTTGAGGGCGCGGATCAGCTCCCGGGCAGCGCGGGGCTTGCAAACGCCGGCCATGTCCTTGATGCCCAGGATCTGGGCCCCGGCCTGCTCCAACTGCTTGGCCAGGTTGACGTAATAGCCGAGGTTGTACTTGGGACGGGCCGGGTCGGTCAGGTCACCGGTGTAGCAGATGGCCGCCTCGCACAGGGCGCCGCTCTCCCGGACGGCGTCCATGGCCACGCGCATGTTGTCCACCCAGTTGAGGGAGTCAAAGACGCGGAACAGGTCGATGCCCTCCCGGGCGGCCTGCTGGACGAAGTAGCGCACCACGTTGTCGGCGTAGTTGGTGTAGCCCACGGCGTTGGAGGCGCGCAGTAGCATCTGGAAGAGGATGTTGGGGACGGCGGCGCGCAGCCGGGCCAGCCGCTCCCAAGGGTCCTCCTTGAGGAAGCGCAGGGCGACGTCGAAGGTGGCCCCGCCCCAGCACTCCAGGGAGAAGAGGCCCGGCAGCAGGCGGGCATAGTGGGGGGCGATCTCCACCATGTCATGAGTGCGCATGCGGGTGGCGAAGAGGGACTGATGGGCGTCCCGCAGGCTGGTGTCGGTGAGCAGCACCTGGGGCTGGTCGCGCATCCAGGCGGCGAAGCGCTCCGCGCCCAGGGCCTTGAGCCGATCGCGGCTGCCCGGGGGTGGGTCCAGGGTCAGATCACAGGGCGGCTTGATAGGCGCCGCCAGGGGCAGGGGGGGGAGGGTGCGGCCCTTCATCTCCGGGTTGCCATTGACCCGCACTTCACCAAGGAAGCGCAGCAGTCGATTGGCACGGTCGCGGCGCTTGCGAAACCTGAACAGGTCCGGGGTCTCGTCGATGAAGCGGGTGGTGCACTCCCCAGACAGGAAGAGGGGGTGATTGATGACGTTTTCCAGAAAGGGCAGGTTGGAGGCCAGGCCGCGCACCCGGAATTCCCGCAGGGCCCGGTCCATGCGCCGCGCCGCCTCCTCGGGCTGATGGCCCCAGGCGGTGACCTTGACCAGCAGGGAGTCGTAATAAGGCGTGATGACGGCCCCGGTGTAGGCGGTGCCGCCATCCAGGCGGATGCCGAAACCCGCCGGACTGCGGTAGCCGTTGATCCGGCCATAGTCAGGGGTGAAGCCGTTCTCCGGGTCCTCGGTGGTGATCCGGCACTGGAGGGCGTGACCGTAGAGATGGACATCCGCCTGGCGGGGCACGTAGGAGCCCTCGTCACCGATGCGCGCCCCCTCGGTGATGGCGATCTGCGCCTTGACGATGTCGACGCCGGTCACCAGCTCGGTGACGGTGTGCTCGACCTGGATGCGGGGGTTGACCTCGATGAAGTAGAAGCGGTCGGTTTCGGCGTCCAGCAGGAACTCGACCGTGCCGGCATGGGTATAGTCCGCGGCCCGGGCCAGACGCAAGGCGGCCTCACACAATTCCGCCCGGCGTTCCGCGCTGAGATAGGGCGCCGGGGCGCGCTCGACCACCTTCTGGTTGCGCCGTTGGACCGAGCAGTCGCGCTCGAACAGATGGACGAGCTGGCCGTGGGTGTCGCCCATGATCTGGACCTCCACATGGCGCGCCCGGCGCACCAGCTTCTCCAGATAGACCTCGTCATTGCCGAAGGCGGCCAGGGCCTCGCGGCGCGCCACCTCCATGGCCGGCCCCAGGTCGGCCTCGGTCGCGATGACCCGCATGCCGCGCCCACCGCCGCCCCAACTGGCCTTGAGCATCAGGGGATAGCCGACCGCCGCCGCCAGGGCCTTGGCCCCCACCAGGTCCCGGGGCAGGGCCTCGGTGGCGGGCACCACCGGCACCCCCGCCCGCTCCGCCAGTTGTCGCGCCGAGACCTTGTTGCCCAGCAGGCGCATGACCTCGGGTTTCGGCCCGATGAAGGCGATGCCCGCCGCGGCGCAGGCGGCGGCGAAGTCGGGGTTCTCGGACAGGAAGCCATAGCCGGGATGGATGGCGTCGACATGGTTCTCCCGGGCGATACGGATGATGTCGGCGATGTCCAGGTAGGCGGCGATGGGTTTTTGGCCGGCCCCGACCCGATAGGACTCATCGGCCTTGAAGCGATGGAGGGCGAAGCGGTCCTCGTTGGAGAAGATGGCGATGGTGCGGATGCCCATCTCAGCGGCGGCCCGCAGGACGCGGATGGCGATTTCGCTGCGGTTGGCGACGAGGAGGCGGCGGATCTTTTTCATGGTACGGCCGGGGAAAAATGCAAGAAAGGGGGATTTGCGCGGGGATGGATTACTTTGCCATGGCGGCAATGAATCCGCCATGGGGTCATGGCCAGATGCCATCCGCCAGGGGGGTGGAGGCCAGGGGGGGGGCCGGCGTGGTCAGGCAATCAGGTTCGAAAGTGCAACTTTATGAATAATAGATTAAAAAAATGATCGTGCGTCATTTTCGCGCCGCTGACGGGGTCGCGGGGACCAGGAACAGCGGTCCCACTTGGGGGGCTGGCCAGGACATGATCAGGCCCTCCGCTGGTCATGGCGGTGTCATGGCCCCGTCGTCGCCCCGTCACAAAGGGATTGCCCTTCGGGCCTTGCTAGCCCACAATTAGGTTGTCTGTCAACCCCCCGACATCAGTCTTTCCTGCCATGATCAATCCCCTCCCGGGCCGCTGGCGGCGGCCCCTGCTGCACGTTGCGCTCTTTCTGGCGGGCATCTACCTCTATGCCCTGCTGGTGGAGTTCGTCGGTGGCTTCAGTACCCAGGTAATGTATCGCCAATGGCCGGAGGCCCTGCTCGTCCTTTACTTCTATGGCCTGATCTACGCCCTGCTACGGCCTTCCCGCTGGCGGCCCTGGCTGGCGGCGACGCCCATCCTGCTCATCTATCTGACCCACGACGTCTTTTATCTGGCCTATGGTAAGGTCTTTCGCTTCGTCAATATCGCCGAGCTGCCGGAGTTGCTGCAGATCCTTTCCCCTTTGTACGTGGTCCTGCTGTTCCTGCTCTTCCTGGCACCCCTCACGGTGATCCTGTGGCAGATCGACTACCGTCGGCCCCTGCGCATCCTCCTGGCCTGCCTGCCCCTGGTGCTGGTCGTGGGCCTCATCAAGGCGACCCCGGAGGCCTTCGCCACCGGCTTCAAGACCCTCGCCTACGAGATCGTCAAGTATTCCGATGGCAAGAGCGTGGAAACCAACGGCCGCCTGGCGATGATGCTCTATCGGGAGGCGGAGCGGGAGGGCGTCCTGCGGGCGATCCAGCCCTATCTCAATCGTCCCGGCTATGACAAGGCCTTCACGGGCGAGTTGGAACGGATCCGGCCCAATCTCGAAGCCCGCAACGTGCATCTGCTCGTGCTGGAGAGCTTCCTCGATCCCCGCCTGTTCCACGATCTGAAGCTGTCCCAGGACCCGGTCCACCCGGACTTCGCCGCCCTCTTTGGTGACCAGGTTGGCCTGTCCCGTTCGCCCCTCTTCGGCGGCGCCACCTCCCAGGCCGAGTTCGAGGTCCTCTGTGGCGTGCCCGCCCTGGAGCAGTTATCGAGTGTCGAGTTCAACACCTTCACCGGTGCCCCGGCGCGCTGCCTGCCCGACCTGCTGGGCCAGTTGGGCTATCGCGCTACCGCCAGCAACGCCTATAAGCCCAACTTCTTCAACACCCAATCGGCCTACCGGGGCATGGGCTTCGCCGAGCAGTATTTTTCCCTGGAGTTCCTCCCCCGCGAGCCTACCTATCTCACCTTTGGTGACCCTGGCCTGGAGGAGTACATCTTCGACGGCGATCTGCTGCCCCAGAATCTGGCCTTTGTGCGCCGCCATCTGGAGGAGCATCCCGGCCAGCCCCTGTTCAACTATCTCCTCACCATCTTCGGACATACGCCCCATAACGAGGATTTGGACAAGCGCCCGCGTATCATCAAGGTCGAGACCCCCCACAACGATGAGCATCTGGAGCGGGTGGTCAATCATTTCTACTACCGTACCCAGGCCCTGGCGGCCTATCTGCGGGAACTCATTGCCCTGGACCCCGACAGCCTGATCGTCCTGGTCAGCGATCACGTCCCGCCCTTGCAGTTCGGCCCACCGACCTACAAGGCGCTCAATTACATGGGCAATATCGAGGGCAGTCATTTCTACAACCGCATCGCCATCCTCGATCGGGGGCGTCCCGTCACCTACCCACCCCTGCGCCACTTTGATTTTCCCGACCTGATCGTCGATACCCTCACCGGCGGCAGCTATTGCGCCACGGCGGAATGCGATTACCTGAGCATCCTTAAGCCGCCCCGCGAGGACTATGCCGATCACTACCTGGCCCTGATGGCGCATGCCTCCGAATAGCCCGTAGGCCTTGGACTAGGAAACTCTGGCAAGGGAAATGCTCAGGTAACTCCAGACCCCATAAGCCTTCCCCTTTGCCTCCTCGGGCACCCCCTGCCACAGCGGCTGGGGAAAAGTGGCTCGCCGGCATGGGGACACCGGGCAAGGATCTGGAGACGGGGAACAACAAACGATCTCCCAGAGCTTTAAGGGGTGATTTCTACCCCCACCAGCTTGCCCTTGTTTCATTGTAGGGGCAGGTGGCGTGGCCGAGTGGATATCCCCGCCGGGTGAAGCCGTGATGGGCGTCGACTTGCTTCCCCTCGGAGGGTGGCTGTCACTCAGTTATCTCCTTGAGGGTGCTTGGACCGCAACAAGGCCTTGAGAGGGCGATCTCGGCCAAGGCGGCGTCTTTTTCCTGGAGTGCAGACTCTTTCGCCTGTCGCTCGGCCTCTTTCGCCTGTCGCTCGGCCTCCATGCTCCAGCAGGGTGCGGCCGCGCTCGTCGCGCAGGCGGTAGCGGTGGGCGTAGGCGGGATCGTCGCACCGCAGGTCGTCGACGACCGAAAGCTGACGCTGTCGAATGTCCCGATCTCGACCGGATGGTCCCACAAGGGGAATTTGACCGAAGACACTCTCTACGTC
>JAGVUH010000227.1 GCA_019136395.1 Gammaproteobacteria bacterium | reverse complement strand
GAGGGGCTCGCGGTGAGCGACGTCCTTGAGGGCGACTACGCTGAGGCCGTGGCGCGGTTTCATCTGCATCCGGCCGTGCGGATCGAGATGGACCAGATCGCGCCTGGTGATGCTGCCGACACCCTCCACAACCCGGTTGCCACCCCCCCCGCGGATGCCAACCCCGCGCAAGGCGCCACGGGAACATGGTTGCTGCCGGACGGGCAAGCGGTGGCCTGGCGCGTGACGGGCGGCCAGGCGCGGATTATCGCCAACCACTGGCATCCCCAATTTGGCGTGAGCACGTCGTCACTTTGTTTGGAGGTCAGCATCACTGGCCATGAATGCCGGTTTGAACTGTCGTGGGTGGCGGTGTGAACTGTCGTGGGCGGCGCCGACGTGAGCCAAGCCGCGACCTGCTACTCCGGCTAGCCGCCGCGTGAGCCAAGCCGCGACCCGCTGCTCCGGCTAACCCCCTATGGACGGTCTTGACCTGCAACGCCTGATCACCGCCCTGCTCATGCCCCTGCCCCTGGGTCTGCTGCTGGCGGGCGCGGGGCTGGTTCTGCTGGCGGCATCCCGTTGGCGGCGCAGCGGCTGGCTGCTGGCCGTGGGCGGCCTGGCCACGCTCTTGCTTGCCGCGCTGCCCGGGGTGTCCCGGCCGCTGATGGCGGGCCTGGAGCGGCCCTATCCCCCGCGCCCGGCGGCGGCGTGCCCGCAGGCGGAGGCCATCGTCCTGCTGGGTGGGGCGGTGCAGCCCCTGCTGGCGGGCGAGGCGCGCGGGCGCCTGCACCGGGGGTCCGATCGGGTCTGGGAGGCGGCCCAACTCTGGCACGCCGGCTGCGCCCCCTGGGTAGTGGTCAGCGCCGGGGGGCTGATTGAGCCGCCGGTGGTGGCGGGGGAGAGCGCGGCCCTCGTCGATTTGCTGATTGACCTGGGGGTACCCGCCTCCGCGCTGATCGTGGAGGCTGACAGCCGCAATACCCAAGGCAACGCCGCCTTCACCCGCGCCGCGCTCGCCCCCTTGGGGTTGCGGCGAGTGCTGTTGGTGACCTCTGCCTGGCACCTGCGCCGGGCGGTGGCGCTGTTTGCGCGGGAGGGCTTTGAGGTGTTGCCGGTGGGGGCGGATTACCGGGGGGTTCGCGCCTGCCACGGCCTGGAGTGCTGGGTGCCCAACGCCGGAGCCCTGGAGGAGACGGGGTTGGTGGTCAAGGAGTACCTGGGGTACGAGGTCCAGGTGAGGTGGCGAGGGTGATGGCGTGGGCGCGCTGATGTGGAAGAATCTGTCCCAGATACCGCCGGTTGTTCAGAGCGGCGGAGGGCACGGGTCGGGTCGACACGATGAACGAAAGAGGTGAGTAAGATGATGACGGTTTTGGGCGTCGGCGCGATCGCGCTGTCCGTATTGGTGTTCCTGGTGGTTTATCTGCTGCTCATCGCCAGCAGCCGTGCCGAGGAAACCGAGGCGCGGGTGCAGGCCCTCTTGCGCGAGGCGCGGGAGGGGCGGCCCGGTGCTGAACCGTTGCCCGGGGGACCACCCCTGGAGCGCCCGGTGGGCGGTCCCAGCGCGTAGCATGAGAAACAGGTAAACGTCACGACCGATGCTTGGTTGAAAACGATCAACGATCGAGGCGACCTACGAGCGCGACTTTGGGCTGGAAGGGGTCCGGGCGGAATTCGCCCATGGGCCGATTCCGCTCCAGGCGGCGCTGACGGTGTACGTGCCGACGGCACCGACGCCGGCGATGCGCGAGTTGACGCGGGCGATCGAGGCGGAGTGGGCGGAACTGGAGTTTCAGAGAAGTAGGGGTTCACGGTGAAGGAAACCGTTTACATTGAAACATCGGTTATCAGCTATTTGACAGCTCGACCGAGCAATGACTTGCGTGCGATGGCAAATCAAAATACGACAACCGAATGGTGGGAAACACGTAGGCCAAACTACAGTGTCTTCGTGTCCGACCTTGTGTTATCGGAAGCAAGCAGAGGTCATCCAGAAGCTTCGCAGCGTCGTTTGGCTGTCATCGATGACCTTCCATTACTTCAAATCTCTGAGGCTGCAAGAGCACTAGCCCTGGCCCTAATCGAGAACCATGCGCTTCCAGAGAAGGCGGAAGCGGATGCGTATCATGTAGCGATAGCAGCGGTAAATGGCGTTGCGTATCTGCTCACCTGGAACTGTACGCATATTGCGAATGCGCACACTCGGCCTAAAATTGAGAATACCTGCAGGACACTTGGCTACGAACCGCCAGTCATCTGCACGCCTCTTGAACTCATGGAGCCTTGACGATGTGGCAAGATCCTATTGTCGCAGAAACACGAGCACTCAGAGATGAGTATGCCCGCCAGTTTCATTACAACATTAATGATATGTTCAACGATTTGATGGCCAAGCAAGCCGCGCACCCTGAGCGCGTCGTCGCCTTTCCTCCGCGTAAACCAACGAACAACGCAGTTGTGGCCCAGCAGGGCGCTACAGCCGGCGCACGTACCGCACGCGGCTGAGTACGAAGGTTGGCCTGCGCATGGCAGGCAAATGAACTCATGCGATACAGTCGACGGGACGATGCGCTGCCCTGCTGTCCGCGGGCACTTTGAAGGAAATGCTGACGGCATCGCGTCGTCAATGATGGAGAATCCATGAACTACGCCCTGCGCAAACGCATCCTTGTTACCGGCGGCGCCGGTTTTCTCGGCTCGCACCTGTGCGAGCGCCTGCTGGCGGACGCGGGAGTTGACTGGCTCAAGCTCCCCGCTGGTGCATGCGCCCTTGCCCCAGGATGATCCCCGCCAGCGCCAACCGGACATCAGCCTGGCGCGGGAACAACTGGGCTGGGAGCCCAAGGTGGCGCTGCGGGCGGGGTTGCGGCCGACCATTGGCTATTTTGAGCGGCTGTTGCAAGGCTTGTAGTTGAGCATGTCGGCGGTGGAACCGCTCCCACGCCTGGCCCATGAGGCCCGGGGAGGCTTGGGGCGTCTAGGTTTCTGGGCCCCTGGGCCCCAAGGGACGCTTCAAGGATTGCCTAACGCACGATGGATGGCCTCGACCTGCAACGCCTGATCACCGCCCTGTTCATGCCACTGCCCCTGGGCCTACTGCTGGCGGGCGCCGGGCTGATCCTGTTGGCGGTATCCCGTTGGCGGCGCACGGCATGGCTGCTGGCCGTGGGCGGGTTGGTCGTGCTTTTCCTCGCCGCGCTGCCCGAAGTGGCCCGCACCCTGATGGCGGGCTTGGAGCGGCCCTACCCCCCGCGACCGGCGGTGGAATGCCCCCGTGCAGAGGCCATCGTCCTGCTCGGCGGGGCGATGCAGCCCCTGTTGGCGGGCGAGACGCGCGGGCGCCTGCACCGGGGGTCCGATCGGGCCTGGGAGGCGGCCCAACTGTGGCACGCCGGCTGCGCGCCCTGGGTGGTGGTCAGCGCCGGGGGGTTGATCGAACCACCGGTGGTGGCGGGGGAGAGCGCGGCCCTCGCTGCCTTGCTGCGTGACCTGGGGGTACCCGCCACGGCGCTGATCGTGGAGGCTGACAGCCGTAACACCCAAGGCAACGCCGCCTTCACCCGCGCCCTGCTCGCCCCCTTGGGGCTGCGACGGGTGCTGCTGGTGACTTCCGCCTGGCATCTGCGCCGGGCGGTGGCGCTGTTTGCGCGCGCGGGCTTTGAGGTGCTGCCGGTGGGGGCGGATTACCGGGGGTTTCGTGCCTGCCGCGGCCTGGAGTGCTGGGTGCCCAACGCCCGGGCGCTGGAGGAGACGGGGCTGGTGGTCAAGGAGTACCTGGGGTACGGGGTGCAGGTGGGGTGGCGGGGGTGATGGCGTGGAGGCTCGACCAGACCCAGTCACTTTGCTCGCGATCAAGAAGATCAACACACGAAAACCATTAACCCACCATGAAGATTTCCATCATCACGGCCACCTATCACTGTGCCGCCACGGTAGGCGCCTGCCTGGAATCCGTGGCCGCGCAGACCTATGCCGACCGCGAGCAGATCGTCATCGACGGCGCCAGCCCGGATGGCACCCTGGCGGTGCTGAGGGCGCGCCAGGCCCAGTTGGCGGTCCTGGTCAGTGAGCCGGATCAGGGTATCTACTTTGCCCTGAACAAGGGCCTGGCCCGGGCCAGCGGTGAGGTGGTGGGCGTGCTGCACGCCGACGATGTCTATGGCGACACCGAGGTGCTGGCGCGCATCGCCGCGGCCTTCGCCGACCCGACGGTCATGGCGGTGTATGGCGACCTGGAGTACGTCAGCCAGGGCGACCCGACGCGGGTGGTGCGCCACTGGCGGGCCGGGCCCTTCGACCCGGCGCGCCTGCGTCGCGGCTGGATGCCGCCCCATCCGACCTTGTATCTGCGCCGGTCGGTGTATGAGCGGTTGGGGGGCTTTGATACCCGCTAGCGCATCGCGGCGGATTATGACCTGATGTTGCGGGTGCTGAGCCGGCTGGAGGGGATGGGGGAGCAGGCTGAAACGTCAGCCCACCGTTCAGGGGGGGTGGAGCAGGGGGCGGGACGCGGCCGGTTGCCGGGGCGGGTGGTGTATTTGCCTCAGGTGCTGGTGCGCATGCGCTTGGGCGGCAAGAGTAACCGCAATCTGAAGGAGATTGTCCGCAAGTCCTGGGAGGATTACCAGATCCTGCGTCGCCAGGGCCAGGGCCAGGGCCAGGGCCAGGGCCAGGGCGACGCGCAGGGCCTGGGGCCGCTGGGGGCGGCGGGCGCGCTGGCGTGGAAGAATTTGTCCAAGGTGCCGCAGTTTGTGCAGCGTGGCTGAGGGCACGGGACGGGACGACACGATGAACGTAAGCGGTGAGCCATGATGATGACGGTTCTGGGCATCGGCGCGGTCGCGCTATCCGTATTGGTGTTTGTGGTGGTTTATCTGCTGCTCATTGCCAGCAGTCGCGCCGAGCACACCGAGGCGCGGGTGCAGGCCCGGTTGCGCGAGGCGCGGGCGGGGCGGCCCGGTGCTGAACCGTTGCCAGGGGGACCATCCGCGGAGCGCCCGGTGGGCGTTCCCAGCGCTTAGCATGAGAAACAGGTAAACGTCATGACCGATGCTTGGTTGAAAACCATTGAGGCGACCTTCGAGCGTGACTTTGGGCTGCACGGGGTCCGGGCGGAATTCGCCCATGGGCCGATTCCGCTCCAGGCGGCGCTGACGGTGTACGTGCCGACGGAACCGACGCCGGCGATGCACGAACTGGCGCGGGCGATCGAGGCGGAGTGGGCGGAACTGGATAAGGTGCTGTGGGTGCGGGTGTTGAGGCAGCGCCGGCCCTGGGGTGCCTGGTGGGCGCGGGCCGTGATGCCCGGCGCCTGGCGCCGAGCGAACGCATGAGAGCAGTCTGTGGTGTCTGAAGCAAGCAATCCCCAGTGGTACCTGGTGCAAGCGCGTCCGCGGCAGGCGGCGCTGGCGGTGGAGCATCTGGAGCGGCAGGGCTATTGCGTCTTTCACCCGCGGCTGCATGTCGAGCAACTCCGCCGTGGGCGGCCGGTGGTGGTGGAACAAGCGCTGTTTCCGGATTACCTGTTCATCCGCTTGCAGGCTGGGGTGGACAACTTTGGCCCGGTGCGCTCGACCCGGGGGGTGGCGCACCTGGTGAGCTTTGGCGACGTGCCGGTACCCTTTGATGCCGCCTTGATCGAGAGCTTGCGGCGCCACTTGGCGGCGCCGCCAAACGGCGTGTCAGGCGGGCCGGGAGTGGTTGCGACTGCGGGGACGCTCAGCCCAGATCCGGGGGTGGCGCCAATGCTGGGGCTGGCCGAGCCTCAGGAGCGAATTCGAGCCCTGATGGGGCGGGTGAGCAACCCGCGGGGGCGAAGAGCAAGCGCGCCCTGATGGCGCCGCGCATTAAGGCACGAACGACCCCACGCGTTTCTGGACGTTAATTTTACATTCCGGCCAGCATCGTTTTTTGCCCTGCTCACCGGATTTTTCTTTTCGGACCCTGGGCAGGTGCATCGCGCGTCGTTAAAGAGGTGTTCATGGGGGCCACTCCCGGTAGGGGAGTACCTCTGAGTAGGGTTAACACCGTTATGAGTTGGATCAAGAGGGACCAAGCATGTTCATATCTATATCGATGACTGCCGCCGGGGCCGCTAGTGCCTGGGTGTTAGGTTTGCTGTTGCCCCGGGCAAACCATTTGGGCCTGATGGATCAGCCGGGGGAGCGGCGGCGCATCCACCGGGAGGCGGTACCGCGCATCGGGGGGCTGGGGGTATTCGCTGGCATGATGACCGTGGCCTTGCTGGCCTCGCTCTGGGCGATGACGCTGGGCTTCGGGACCCCATCCTTGAGCGTTCTGACGGCCGAGATCACTGGCGCCCTGGCGCCGCTCTGGACCCGCTCCGCCATCTGCGGTCTGCTGGGGGCGGTCTTGGTGGTGGTGGTCGGCGTGCTCGATGACCGCCATCAATTAGCGCCGCGGGTGCGTCTCCTCGCCCAGGCCGGGGCGGGCCTCCTGCTTAGCCTGGGGGGTGGCGTGCGTCTCGACTCCCTGGGTGACCTTTTCGGGTTCGGCCCGGTTGATCTCGGACTGCTGGCGGTGCCGTTCACGGTTTTTGCCGTGGTCGGGGTCATCAATGCCTTCAATATGGTCGATGGCATCGATGGCCTGGCGGCCGGACTCTTCCTCATCGCCATGACCGGGCTGCTGTGGCTAACGCCGGGGCTGGGGTTGCTGTCGGTCCTGCTCCTGGGCACGGGGGCGGCGCTGGTGCCCTTTCTGATTTGTAATCTGGAATTACCCGGGGGGCGGGGCTGCAAGGTGTTTCTGGGTGACGCGGGCAGCCAGTTGCTGGGCTATCTCCTGGCCTGGGCCTGCGTGGCGGGTAGCGCTAATCCC
>JAGVUH010000691.1 GCA_019136395.1 Gammaproteobacteria bacterium | reverse complement strand
GCGCTTCGACCGGGTGGTGTCGGTGGAGATGTTCGAGCACATGCGCAACTGGGGCCTGCTCTTCCAGCGCGTCGCCGGCTGGCTCAAGCCCGAGGGTCGCTTCTTCATGCACGTCTTCTGTCATCGCGACCGCCCCTACGCCTTCGAGGACCAGGGCGAGGACGACTGGATGAGCCGCCACTTCTTCACCGGCGGCATTATGCCCAGCGACGACCTGCCCCTGCGTTTCCAGGACCATCTGCGCCTCATCGACCAGTGGCGCTGGTCCGGCCGCCACTATGAGCGTACCGCCAACGCTTGGCTGGCCAACCTGGACGCCCGGAAGGAGGACCTGATGCCCGTCCTCGCTGACTGCTACGGCGCGGACCAGGCCGGCCTCTGGTTCCAGCGCTGGCGGCTGTTCTTCCTCGCCGTCGCCGAGACCTTCGGCTTTGACGAGGGCCAGACCTGGTGGGTGAGCCACTATCTGTTCGAACGGCGGGAGGGGTTGCAGTGACGGCGCGCGCCGCCAGTCGTTTAGCCGTACCGGGCGCACGCTCGACCCAGGGCTTGATCCTTAATCTGGCCTTGTTCCAACTCGGCTGGTGGGCCCTGGTGCTCAGCGCCGCCCAGGGTCGCCCCCTGATCGGCCTGGTGATCGTCGCCCTGATCCTGGCCTGGCACCTGGGCTTTGTCCGCCCCCTCCGCCAGACCCAGTCGCGGCTCCGGTCGCGGCCCCGACCACCGCCCTGCCGCCGGCGTGGATGATTGCCCTCTGGGCCAATTTCGCCACCACCCTCAATCTGTCCCTGGCGGGCCTCCAGACCCGTCCCTGGCTCGCCGCCCTGCTCGGGCTGGTCTGTGGGCCCCTGGCCTACTGGGGCGGCGCCGGTTTGGGGGCTATGACCTTTATCACACCCCTGCCCGCGCTCATCACCCTGGCCCTGGGCTGGGCACTGCTGACCCCGCTGCTCCTGGCCCTGGCCGCCACCCTTGCCCGGAGGTCGAACCCCTGATGGAACCCCTGATGGATGCCTTTTCCTGGGACACCAGCTTCCTCGCCTTGGCCCTGCTGGGGGTTGCAGCCGTTCTTACCTGGCTGGCGAGCATCCCCCTGCGAAACGTCAGCATCGTCGACAGCCTCTGGGGGGTGATGATCGCCCTCGCCGCCTGGGCCTACGCCCTGGCCGCCCCCCAGACCGGCCCCCGCGAGGGCCTGGTCCTGCTCCTGGTCAGCCTGTGGATGCTGCGCCTCTCCGGCTACATCACCTGGCGCAACCACGGGCACGGAGAGGATCGCCGCTATCAGGCCATCCGCGCCCGCAACCAGCCCCACTTCGCCTTCAAGAGCCTCTACCTGGTCTTCGGCCTCCAGGCAGTCCTGGCCTGGATCATCGCCTGGCCCCTGATGGCGGCCCTGGCCGGCACCCCACCCCTGGGCTGGCTCGATGCCCTCGGCGTCGCCCTCTGGCTCTTTGGCATCGGCTTCGAGGCCGTCGCGGACCAGCAACTCGCCCGCTTCAAGGCCAATCCGGTCAACGCCGGCCGGGTCATGGACCAGGGGCTGTGGCGCTTCAGCCGTCACCCCAACTACTTCGGGGAGTTCTGCATCTGGTGGGGCGTCTGGCTCCTGGCCCTGGCCGCCGGTGGCGCCTGGACTCTCGTTTCGCCCCTGCTCATGACCTTTCTGCTGCTCAAGGTCTCCGGCGTCGCCCTCCTGGAGCAGGACATCGGCCAGCGTCGCCCCGCCTACAGCGACTATATCGCCCGCACCAGCGCCTTCTTCCCCTGGCCTCCCCGTACGGCTCCCGCCGTTGCGGCCATCGTCGAAGGCCCGCTTCCCAAGGCGCCACCGAGTGCTGGTGCCAATGAGGAGGGTCGGGGGGTGCCTGGCGGGGGTGTCGACCGCAGGGATGCGGTCGTCAAGCCTCCAGGGACGGATTCACGGCGTCCCCCGCCAGACACCACCCGACCCGGGAAACCCAGCAATTGATTGGATTAGGAAGAACATCCCGATGAAACGCCTCCTGTGCCTCCTCAGCCTCGGCCTGCTCGCCGGCTGCCAATCCGCCTCCCTGCCGCCCCTGGCCACCGTGCCGCGGGTGGACCTCGACCGTTTCATGGGCGACTGGTATGTCATCGCGCACATTCCCACCTGGCCGGAACGTAACGCCTGGAATGCCATCGAGTCCTACGCCCTGAACCCCGATGGCACCATCGCCACCACATTCACCTTCCGCGAGGGTGGTTTCGATGGTGAGCACAAGGAGATGCACCCCACCGGTTTTGTCACCGACACTAAGAGCAACGCCATCTGGGGCATGCAATTTCTTTGGCCCTTCAAGGCCGATTTCCGTATCAGCTACCTGACCCCGGACTATGGCATTACCGTCATCTCCCGTGAGAAACGGGATTATGTCTGGGTGATGGCTCGGACCCCTCAGATCACCGGGGCGGAACGCCAAGCGGTGAACGAACACCTCCAAGCCCTGGGCTATGACCTGTCCCAGGTGCGCGAGGTACCCCAGCGCTGGGAGGCCAAGCCGTGAGGATTGCCATCGTCGGCAGCGGTATCGCCGGTCTGGGCGCCTCCCATCACCTGCATCGTGAAGGTCATGACATCACCCTCTTCGAGGCCGGTGGCCACGTCGGCGGCCACGTCAACACCCACCCGATCAGCCTGGGCGGGCGCGACTACGCCGTGGACTCCGGCTTCATCGTCTTCAACGACTGGACCTATCCCAACTTCATCGCCCTGCTGGACGAGTTGGGGGCGGAGAGCCAGGCCAGCGACATGAGTTTCAGCGTCTCCTGCGGCCGCACCGGCCTGGAGTACAACGGCGCCACCTTCAACAGCCTCTTCGCCCAGCGCGCCAACCTGGTGAACCCCCGGTTCTGGGGCATGCTGTGGGACATCCTGCGCTTCAATCGCGAGGCCCCCAAGCTGCTGGCGGAAGAGGGCAACGAGGTCGGCCTCGGCGACTTCCTCACCGCCGGGGGCTATGGTCGCCTCTTCCGCGACTATTACATCCTGCCCATGGGCGCCGCCATCTGGTCCACCGACCCGGAGCGGATGCTCGGCTTCCCGGCGCGCTTCTTCGTCCGCTTCTTTCTGAATCACGGCCTGCTGGCCGTCAAAGACCGCCCCGTCTGGCGGGTGATCAAGGGCGGCTCCCGGGCCTACGTGGACAAGCTCATCGCCCCCTTCCGCGAGCGGGTGCGTCTGAACTGCCCGGTGACGCGGATCGAGCGTCGGGACGAAGGGGTGAGCCTGCACAGTGCGGCGGGCGGACGGGAGGACTTCGACGCCGTCTTCCTCGCCTGCCACAGCGACCAGGCCCTGGCCCTGCTGGCGGACCCCAGCCCAGCGGAGACCCAGGTCCTGGGCGCCATCCCCTACCATCTCAACGAGGCGGTGCTGCACACCGACACCCGCCTGCTGCCGCGGCGACCCCTGGCCTGGGCCTCCTGGAATTACCTTATGCCCGAAGGCCCCGGCGGCCGCCTGGCCCTGACCTATGACATGACCCATCTCCAGAGCCTGGACGCCCCGGAGACCCTCTGCGTCACCCTCAATGCCAGTGAGCGCGTCGACCCGGCCCGGGTGCTGGCCCGCGTGACCTACCATCACCCCCTCTTCACCCTGGAGGGCGCTGCCGCCCAGACCCGCCAGCGCGAGATCAACGGCCCCCGCCGCACCTATTACTGTGGCGCCTACTGGCGCAATGGCTTCCACGAGGACGGTCTGGTCAGCGCCCTGGAGGCCCTGGGCCATTTCCGCGCCGATTTCGGCCTGCCGCCGGGCCCCCTCCCGCTTACCAGCGGGCAGGGTCCCTCCGGGCATCCGCTGCCGGTGGCGCACTGAAGAACCCAGACCGCAGACCGCAAAGCGTAAATCGAAGAGCGAAGATAGCGACATGGTATTCATTCGGAACCATCGCACCCTGGGAGGCTGCGGTAACGCAAGCCGCTGGTTTTCTTACTCCTTCCCCCCGGTTGGGGGAGGGTTTGGGAGAGGGGGCCTGGACGGTTACGTGGCATGGCGCCGATGACCAACCCGCTTGACCAGCCCTTGCAAAGCTGCCTTTATGAAGGCTGGCTGCGGCACCGCCGTTACACCCCCAAACGGCACGAATTCCGCTATCCCCTCTTCATGCTCTGGCTAGACCTAAGTGAACTGGACCGGGTCTTCGCCGGGCGCTGGTTCTGGTCCACCCGCCGCCCCAATCTGGTCTGGTTCCGCCGCGCCGACTATGGCGGCGACCCGACCCTGCCCCTGGACGAGGCCATGCGCCGCATCGTGGCGGAGAAGACCGGCCGGCGCCCAGCGGGGCCGGTGCGAATACTTACCAATCCCCGCTACTTCGGCTATTGCTTCAACTCCATCAGCCTCTATTACTGTTACGGCGCCGACGGCCAGACCCTGGAGGCGGTGGTCGGTGAGGTGACCAACACCCCCTGGGGCGAGCGCATCCACTATGTCCTGCCCCTGGAGGCCAACCTGGGGCGACCGGAGAAGCCGCAATTTCGCTTCCCCAAGGCCATGCACGTCTCGCCCTTCCTGCCCATAGACATGGAGTACCACTGGCACCTGAACCTGCCCGGGGAGCGCCTGACCGTGCACATGGACGACCTGCGCGGCGGCGAGAACATCCTCGACGCCACCCTGGTCCTGGCGCGGCGGGAGATCGACGGCCCCAGCCTGGTCCGGGTCCTGTGGCGTTACCCGGCCATGACCCTCCAGGTCATCTTCAACATTCACTGGCAGGCCCTCAAGCTCTGGCTCAAGGGCGTGCCATTTATCGAGCACCCGCCCCCCGACCCCCCGAAGGAGGCGCCTGGCCAGGCGTAAGCCCATGAGTGACGAGACCCTCACCGCCACCCTCCCCCTGAACCTGGCCGCGCCGCGCCGGGCCAGGCCCCTTCAAACGCTGGCCCGCAAGCTGGTGCTCGCCAAGCTCGCCCGCCTGGGTACTGGCGTGGCGCAGGGTGCCGCCCCAGCCATCGATGCGGATGCCCACTTTGGTGCCGAACCCGGTGTCGACACGGGGACCGATCTGGCTGATATCCAGCTCCCAGTTGCCGCGGTCACCGGATCGCACCCAGATCGGCCCGGCGCCGGCGCCTGCGGTAGCGGACGGTTGCTGGTCCGGGAGGGCGTCAGCCACTGGTGCTTCGGCCAGGGCGAGCCCCTCATCGTGGTGGAGGTCCGGGACCCCGCCTTCTGGCCGGCCATGGCCTTCGGCGGTACCGTCGGCGCCGGGGAGGCCTTCATGGACGGCCATTGGGAGTGCGAGGACCTCACCGGCCTGGTCCAGTTGCTGCTGCGCAACCGCCCGGCGCTCATGGACATGGAGGAGGGCTTCGCCCGCCTCTCCGCCCCCCTGCGCGCCCTGCTGCACCGCGCCCGGGACAACAACCGCCGCGGCAGCCGCCGCAACATCGCCGCCCACTACGACCTGGGCAACGACTTCTACCGTCTTTGGCTGGACGAGACCCTGATGTACTCCAGCGCCCTCTTCACGCGCCCGGAGATGAGTTTGGCCGAGGCCTCCACCGCCAAGCTGGAGCGTATCTGCCAGAAGCTGGACCTCCGGCCTGGCGACCAGGTCCTGGAGATTGGTACTGGTTGGGGGGGCTTCGCCCTCCATGCCGCCGGCCGCTACGGCTGCCAGGTCACCACCCTGACCCTGTCGCGTGAGCAGGCCGAGCTGGCGCGGCAGCGCGCCGCCGCCGCCGGCCTGGCGGACCGGGTGGAGGTCCAGTTGCGCGACTACCGCGACCAGCGGGGCCAGTTCGACAAGCTGGTCTCCATCGAGATGATCGAGGCCGTCGGCGCCCGTCACCTGGAGACCTACTTCCGCCAGTGCGGGCGCCTGCTCAAACCCACCGGGGCCATGCTGCTCCAGGCCATCACCATCGCCGAC
>JAGVUH010000424.1 GCA_019136395.1 Gammaproteobacteria bacterium | reverse complement strand
AGACTCCATGGGTGGGCCGAGGCCATCGCGCCGCTCGGCCAGGTTGTTGTGCGGAAAAACGTTGACAGCGCGGAATGAGTCAGGCGCGGAGGGCAGGGTGGCAAGTCGGTTCATGACCCCGGAAAGAACGTGCGGAGTTTAGCCCAGCCGCCAGGGCCTTGCCATCGGTCTGACATAAACCCGCGTCGCCGGACTTGACCCAGCTCAAGGCATGCCGGCGCAGGGGGGTGTGTCATAGCGGGTGGCGCGACGCGGGTGAGACCCGGGAATCAGAATAGGGGGATGAGAACAGGGGATGAACGGCGAAGACAAGCGGGTGCCGGCCTCCGGGGGCAATCACCCGAGCGCCTGGCTGAAACAGTACCTGGCCAAACTGCGGGGCCGCGCCTCGACCGGGCCCTCCTCCGTCGCCTTGGGTGAGGTCATCTGGTCCTGGGTCGGGGCTTTCCTCGGGATCGGTGCCCTGAGCCTGCTCAACCTCACCCTCCTGACGCCCGCGGACAATCTGCTCCTCATCGGCTCATTCGGCGCCTCGGCGGTCCTCATCTACGGCGCCCCCCGCAGCCCCCTGGCCCAGCCCCGCAATCTGGTCGGCGGCCATCTCCTCTCCGCCACCGTCGGCGTCCTCTGTTATCTGCTCTTGAGCCCCTGGCCGTGGCAGCCCCTGGCCGTGGCTGGCCGCTCCCCTGGCCGTGGCCACGGCCATCGCCCTCATGCACCTGACCCGCACCCTGCACCCCCCGGGGGGGGCCACGGCCCTCATCGCCGTGGCCGGTTCCGATCAGGTCCATGCCCAGGGGCTGATGTTCGTCCTCATGCCGGTCGGCCTCGGGGTGCTGGTACTCCTGGTGGTTGCCCTCCTGGTCAATAACCTCTCCTCCCAACGCCAATACCCTGAACACTGGTTCTGACCAGGCGGAAGGCGTGACCAGGCGGGCGGAAGAAAAAAAGCCTGGCTGGTGGCCAGGCGGAAGCGGAGGAAAGATGATGTGACCGGCGGGTCAGGACCGGCGGACGGGTATGTCCCCGTTGTAGGGGGCGGCAGCGGAGGAAATCAGACGCAACCGGTCGGTTTGGGCAGCCCACCCCATTTGCAGATCAGCTTCATGGGGCCCTTCTTGAAGACGTCGTAGAGTTCCTTGGTGGAGATCTTCAGCTCCTTGGCGAACTTACGGATGGGAGGCACGACGCCGTCGTTTTCATACATGGCCCGGGCCTCGCGGATGTAGTGCATGATCTGCTCGTCGATCTCGAAATCGTCGGCCCTGGCGAGTTGGAGGGCGATCTCCTCGCTCCAGTCGTCACGATTGATAAGGAACCCCTCGCCGTCCACGGGAACGCTGATTGACATGGTCTAACTCCGGTTGGATTTCTGACTAATTTACTGTGAAACTGGACGTGGAGATTGGGACCTTGCCCCAGGATTCCAAGGGCCTTGCCACCCGGCGATGGGTTTCAGGGAGGGGGAGGGCTGGGGAGAGGGGGTCTGTAGGGTTACGCCTAAGGTCCTGCCAGCGGGATACCCATCCCGCTGGCATCGCTAGGAGTGGCGGGGGGGGCTGGCCTCAGGCGCTAAGGGAGGCCCGGGCGGCTTCGATGGCTTCCAGGACCCCGTCCCAGAAGCGGATGCGGGCGCAGAGGGCCTCCTCGGCGGCGGTTTCGGCCTCCTCGATCCGCTGCGGGTCCCCGGCGCAGAGATCGTCGAGCAACTGCAGGGACAAGGGGCCATGCAGCTCGCCATCGAGGTGGATGTGCCGCTCCAGGTAGTAGTGGAAGCTGGGGGCCTGGTCGATGGTCAGGCCACTCTGGGTGATGAAGCGGCGGAACATGTCCGGGATCACCTGCTCCCGACCCAGGGCCAGGGCGGCGGCGACCTCGTGGGGCTTGTCCTCGTTGATGAAGGCGAAGCTGGTCTCGACGAAGTAACGGGCGGGCAGGGGCACCAGATCCGAATAGAGGGCCGCGTCCAGGCCCTGGTCCCGCACCTGGGCGAGGAAGCGTTCCGCCAGGCCGCCGTCGCCGCCGATCTCGGTCCAGGCCCGGACGTAGAGCTCGAAATGGCTGAGATAGCCCGCACCCTCGCCGCCGGGGGCCAGGTCCGACTCTTCCTCCAGCACCAGTTGGTTGATGAAGCGCCTGAGGGCGGGGGCGCCCCCGGGCATCCAGGGTACCCGGGCGGGGGCGAGGTGCCCTTGCAGATACTTGACCAGGGACATGAAGTCCCAGACCGCGAAGAGGTGGTGGTGCATGAAGACCCGCAGGTCGTCCAGCGACCGCAGGGAGGCGTAAATGGGGTGACTGGCCAGCCGCTCCCGCATCGGGGTCAGGTGGTCGAGAGAGAGTTTCGCCAAGGTGTGGTCCTCCGAAGTGCGCCGGCGACCGCCCGCCGCTGGGGTCGGCCAGTGCCTGCCGTCGCGACCGGGGTCAGGGAGCAAGTTTGTCCGCGATCATAAGCAATTGCAAATATACTTGGACGCGTGAATCCGGCCTATCCCCTCGCCTTCGCCATCGGTCTGCTCAGCGCCCTGCACTGTATCGGCATGTGCGGGAGCATTGCCGGGGCCCTCAGCCTGTCCCTGCCGGCGGAGCGGCGCGCCCATTGGCGGGGGCTGGTGACCTACCTGCTGGCCTTCAATCTGGGGCGGGTGCTGAGTTACGCCCTGGCGGGGGCGGCCTTTGGCTCCCTGGGCGGCGTCCTGCTGGTGTCCGGCCATCTCTGGCTGCATGACGCCCTGCGTTGGCTGGCCGCCCTGGTCATGGTCGGGGCCGGTCTCGCCATCGCCGGCTGGCTGCCTCGGCTCGAAGGGCTGGAAAGGCTGGGCACCCCCATCTGGCGGCGGCTGGAGCCCTGGGGGCGGCGGCTCGTCCCCGTCGATTCCCTGCCCAAGGCGGCCCTGTACGGTGCCGTCTGGGGCTGGCTGCCCTGCGGACTGGTTTATACCCTCCTGCTTGGCGCCCCCGCCCAAGGCGGACCCCTGGCCGGTGCCCTCTACATGGCCCTGTTCGGCCTTGGCACCTGGCCGGTGCTGATCGCCACCGGTCTCTTCGCCGGGCGTCTGCATCGCTATGCGGGGGATACTCGGCTCCGGCTCCTGGCAGGGTTGGCCGTGACCAGTCTCGGCCTTTATACCCTCACTTTCCAGGGCTACAATGTTTGAACGCAACCAGGGTAAGGGTAACGGCCTTTGGGGGACGCCCGCGGGGGTCCAGGGAGACCTGGCGACCGCCCATCCGCGGATGACGCCTACCCACCGGATGCCGCCCGGGCCAGACCCGGTCAGATGCGGTCAGACCCGACCCACGGGGCGCAAAAGGCACTTCGGTAGGTAACTTATTGACTGGAAGAGCGTGACCCTGGGGTGCTCATCCCCGGTCGCGCCGATCATGGCAGTGGTCCAGGTACCAGGGGAGACGTCCATGAGCATGTGCGAGTTCCAGGGCCTGATCGGCGAGGCCCCGTCCTTCCGCCGCCTCCTCAACGCCGCCCGACTCGTGGCCGCGACCGACGCCAGCGTGCTGATCATCGGCGAGGCCGGCACCGGCAAGGAAAGTCTGGCGCGTGAGATCCATCGCCTGGGTGACCGCCGCGACCAACCCTTCCAGGTGCTCCCGGTGACCGGCATGACGGCCGACGACCTGGTGGCGGCGCTGGACCAGGCCTGGAGCGGCGCCCGCGGCGGCAGCCTCTTCCTCGACGAGGTGGCGGAACTGCCGTCCCTGGCGCAGGCCCGGCTCCTCTATTGGCTGGCCGGCCCGGGCGGCGCGGTACGGCTCATGGCCGCCACCCGGCAGGATCTCTGGGAGCGGGTGCGCGCGGGTAGCTTCCGCGAGGACCTCTACTACCGGCTGGCGGTGGTGCCCCTGGAACTGCCCACCCTCCGGGAGCGGGTCCAGGACATCCCCCTGTTGCTGGAGCACTTCCTGGCCCTGGCGGCCGCCACCCATGGCCTGGCCGCCCCGCACTTCTCCCTCACCGCCCAGCGCCAGTTGCGCCGCTACCCCTGGCCGGGCAATGCCCGGGAGGCGCGGAATTTCTGCGAGCGGATGGTCATCCTCTGTCCCGGTGAGGACCTGGGCCCGGAGAACCTGCCTTGGGAGATCCGTCGCGGTCAATGGGAAATGACGGAGGGTTTGAGCTTCAAGTTGCCCGCCGGCGGTATCAATCTCCAGGAGCTGGAGATCGACTGCATCCGTCAGGCCCTGGCCCTGGCCGGTGGCAACAAGAGCCGAGCCGCGCGACTCCTCGGCCTCACCCGGGATACCCTGCTCTACCGCCTGGAAAAATACCTGATCAAGGCCTGAGCGAACGGACTGTCCCGGCTCGACGGAAAAAGCGCCTGGGAGCGAAGAAACTGATCTTCGCTGACGGGCGCCGGGGAGTACTGAACCTCAGTTGATGGTGCCGGTGATGGGGTTGTCGGCGACGTCATCGAAGATGGACTTGAGGCCGGCGGTATTCAGGGCCCCATGCACCTCGGTCGCCAGATACTCCTGCTTGTTGGCCTCGGATTCGAAGTAGATCTTGAGGGCGCTATCGCCGCTGCCCTCGATGATGAAGGGGGCGTTGTCCAGATCGGTCACGTCGTTGAGGGTGATGGGATCGCGGGTCGAGGTGATCATGGGGTCTCTCTCTTTAGTCGGTCGTTAGTGTGAATGTCGCGGGAAACTTTATCATTATCAATTTGATGGCGCGCTATCTCATGAGGGATGGCTTGCAAGTCACGGAAAAATTGATCATCGGCTATTGGTCGCGCCGCCAGATGACAATTGGCGGGATGATGAGGTGCAAGCTGTCACTGTCGGGGATGTGGCGCGCCGCCTACTGACGAGGGATGGCGATGCGGTGGTTGCCAGGGGTCAGGATCTCGTCCGGGGCGGGACGCTGGGTGGGGGAAAGATGAGGCCGTCGGTGGCGAAGCCAGCCTGTCGCGCCCGCGCGATCAACTCCTCCAGCAGCGGGGAGGGCAATTGCGGCTCTCGGGCCAGGATCCACAAATAGTCCCGGCTGGGACCCGAGATCATCACCCAGCGGTAGTCCGGGTCCAGGGCAAAGACGTGGTAGCCGCCATAGAAGGGGCCAAAAAAGCTGACCTTGAGGCTCGCGATGTCGGGTTCGCCGATGAAATAGGCGCGACCCTCAGCCTCCTTCCATTGACCCTTGCCGGGGTCGAACCCCCGATTCAGGACGCTGATGCCGTCGTCCCCCCGCTGGTCATAGCGGGCGGTGACCTGCTCCAGGCCGCGCTCGAAGGAATGATCCAGACGGGCGATCTCATGCCAGGTGCCGAGATAGCGCTCCACCGTGAAGCCTGATACCGGCTGGATGCCCTCGGGCACGCCAGTACAACCGCCCAGCAGCGGGAGGGTGAGCGCGACCAGGAGCAGGGGGAGGAAGGCGGCGGCTGAATGGCGGCGGTGGTTCATGGGGTCGGGGTCCTAAGCGTCATTGCGGGAGGTCGATGCGGGGTCATCCAAGCAGGGACGAGGCCTATCAGGCACCCAGTGGCAGGGGACCGCGCCAGCCGGGCTTGGCCAGGAGCATCTGCACCGTGCCCAGGTCACGCTCGCGAAAGCCGCCCTCGCAGTAACTCAAATAGAAGCGCCACATGCGGGTGAAGCGCTCGTCGAAGCCCAGGGCGCGCACGGCATCCAGACGGCGGACGAAGTTGTCCCGCCAGCGGGCCAGGGTCTCGGCGTAGTGGGGGCCGATGTCCTCCAGGTGGACGGTCGCTGGGCAGGAAGCCGCCGGGGAAGATGTGCTTCTGGATGAAATCCACCTCCTTGAGGGCGGCCTGGTAGCGCTGGTCGGCGATGGTGATGGCCTGGAGCAGCATGGCCCCGGTCGGCTTGAGCAGGCGCCCGCACTGGCGGAAGTAGGTCTCCATGTGACGGGCGCCCACGGCCTCGATCATCTCGATGGACACCAGCTTGTCGAACTGGCCCCGCTGGTCGCGGTAGTCGCGCAACTGGACCTCCACCCGGTCCGCCAGGCCGGCGGCGGCGGCGCGCTCCCGCGCCAGCTCGGCCTGCTCCCGCGACAGGGTCAGGCTGGTGACCCGGCAGCCATGACGGCCGGCGGCGTGGAGGGCAAAGCCCCCCCAACCGGTGCCGATCTCCAGGACCTCGTCGCCCGGCCGCAGGTCCAGCTTCTGGCAGATACGCTCCAGCTTG
>JAGVUH010000166.1 GCA_019136395.1 Gammaproteobacteria bacterium | reverse complement strand
TGCGCATCGCCGACGAGGGCAAGCGGGCACGCGCCACGGCGGGTGCCGAGCTGCAACAAATGGAGGCGGGACTGCGCCGCGCCCTGGCCGCCGCCAGTGCCCAGACCAACCGGGGCTAGTAGGTGGTGCCGGTCAGGCGGACACCGCGCTAGCCGAGGTCGCAAGGCTGTTTTGCACACGTCGTCGCTGCGCTGGCGCAGGTCTTGATGGGGTAGGCGGGCCGCCGCGGTTTCCCCGCGAGGCCCGGTCTGATCAGCCGGGTTCGCTGGTGGCGAAGCCAAAGACCCAGGAGTGGGCGGTCCGGGGCGCCGGCCCCAGGTACAGCAAAACATCCACCGCTCATGATCAACATCAATACAGCTTCCCCACCTTGTGCCACGCTTGCCTTGAAGAAAGGTCAAGCAGGCCATGGTCTGGCGCCCCGCAACCCGGTAACACCCCATATCCGGTAGAGGTTGAAAATGAACCGTCGTGAATTTCTCAGCCAGATCATACTGGCAGGTACACTCGCCGGGTTGGCTACTCGCGCGATTGCCAAACCCGCATTCTTTCCCCCCGGTTTCGGGTTACATGGCGCACGCCGAAAGGTCGTCTTCATCAGCGATATTCACCTCAGCGCCGATCCCAACACCTCCTGGATTTATGAGCATATCGGACCTCTGGCCGATTTCCTGGAAACGCTAAACGCCCGCCAGGACATCTCAGAACTGGTGATCCTGGGCGACCTCCTGGATGATTGGATGGTGCCCATTGATGACGTGCCGAGTACTTTTCAGCAAATTCTTGAGGCCCCGCATAACGAACCCGTTGTCTCGGCATTACAGGAAATTTGTGACAATCCCTTCATCAAAGTCACCTATGTAACGGGCAATCATGATCTGCTGTCCTTTGAACCAGAAGCGAAGGCACTGATTAAGGAGACTTTTCCCGGTATCGTTATTTCATCCAAAGATCCCGGGCTGGGAGACTATAGGATTGATAATATTCTCTGGGCCGAACATGGCCATCGCTATTCCCTCTTTAACTCGCCAGACATCTGGAGTCATGACAGCAGTCATTTGCCCCTGGGATACTTCGTTACCCGCCTGGTGGCCTCTCAGTCTGAAACGGACGGGACCCTCCATACTTCGCCCGACATCATCGAACAATTCGTGAAACGTCATCTGCGAGGCTTACCACAATCGACTGACCACGACCTCCTAATCGCGGCGATCTTTAATGCCATTGTCCTGTGGGCCGGAAAAGGACCGGAGGATATCTTTATCATGGATGACAAGGATGATTTCACGACCGATCCCACCGTCGCGGACATTACTCACCTCTACTCACCGATCATGACCAATTGGTCCAGTCGGCAAAATATCGTTTTACCGGATATGGCCTTGCTGAATGAGGTGGGCTACATGATCAACAGCGCGTTCCTGTTGTTGAACATGCCCAAAAGGATCAAAAAATATTATCCCTTTACCCCACGCATCGTACTGTTCGGACATACCCATAAGGCCTTCTTTTGGCAGCGAATTGGCTGGCCAAGCTCGATATATGTCAACACCGGCACCTGGGTTGACAGTAAGCCGATGACGTGGGTGGAAGTTGACATGCGGGACCTGCGCTTTCATCGTCGCAGCTACACCGTATCCCTTTGGTATGCGGGCCAGACCAGTCCCAGCCAGAGTGGCACGATTGTCGTATAAAGAAACAGAAGGATACGCGCCTCTAATCAATAAGCCCGGTTCATGCATCCATCAGTAGCGAATCAAGTCTGTTCCGGGAACAAACCCGGCATCCAGTGCGCGGCCAGCTTGGCCGGGAAGGCCAGGCGCAGGGGAGCGCGGGTGCTGTCCGCGACGATCACGCCCTGCTGGGCCAGGGCGGCCACGCTTCGTCTCGCGCTGCGCTCACTGGCCCCAAGCAATTCGGGGACCTCACCGCGCGGCAGTTCACCGCGATAGAGGATGGCTTCGAGGATACGCCCTGCCTTTGGCGGTAGCCGATCCGCCTGGGCCTCTTCTTCGCTCCAGCGCAGGATGCGTTCTCTGAGCCGACGGGGTTGCACCAAGGCTTCCATAAACTTCACCTGGTCCAGGCAGGTTTCAAGGAAAAAGCGGGTGAAGGCGGCGAGACTCTCTTCGCTCAACCGTCCCCGGCCATCAAGATCGTTGCGGCGGGGCAGGTCGCAGGCCGCGAGGTGACCCTTGTAGCTAGCCACTTTTCTGGCCAGCCCACGCGCGATGGACCAAACGCCTCCCGTATCCAGGGCTTCCAGGAGCATGGCATGGGACATCAGGCGTGCCACGCGGCCGTTGCCATCGAGGAAGGGGTGTATCCACAAGAGCCGGTGATGCGCCGCGGCGGCCGCGATGAGGGTCTCGGCCTTGCCAAGTCCGGCGTAGGTGCGCTCAAACTGGCCCAAAAAACGCGGCAGCGCGCCGGGGCTGATCGCGATGTGCTGGCCGACCCGTACGTCATGCAAGCGCAAGGCACCCGGGACCATCCGCTGCCGCTGGCCGAACTCGGGATCTTCGACCCATCGCAGTTCCTCGGGCAGCAAGTCCCCGAAACGCCGATGAATCTCGCATACCCCCGCCAGCGTGAGCGCCCGACCCGTCAGGCCACCGCCATCGATCCACTGCTGGACGGTGATATGCGCCCTGGCCTCAAGCTGGAGGTTGCGTTTTTCGGGGTTCGTGCTGTAGTCCTCCTTCATGGCGCGCTCGATATCGACCGGGTGGGTGTCATGCCCCTCGATCAGATTGCTGTAGTAACAGTTCATCGCCCGCACCAGATCCGCAAGCGCGTTGTGGACGCCTTCAGGTAGGCTGCGCCGAAACCCGGCCGCTTGCGCGGCCAGTTCGACCGCCAGATCGACAAGCCCAGCGCGGTGGCGCGAGGTCTCCGAAATGCACATCGGCTCCATCAGAGACACCTGCTCCCCGCGATCGGGGGGCGCGTTTTCGTCCCTATTTGTGGCCGCTTTGCCTTCCGCCGAAAAAGTATTCATAAATAAACTATATCAGTTACTTAAGAATTCGTGCAGCAAAATATTCCGCAGCTCTTTGGCCGCTTTCTTGGCCGGTTCAGGACGGCCCGAAACCTATCCCTGAAGCTTGTGCCTGAGCGTAGATACCCGGCCATCACGAACCTGGTCGTCTACAATCCTCCGTCCTGTGAGGAATCTTCACCAGGACCAAGCTCCCCCGTGGCCTGCTCCCCGCGGGTCGGACACGACAAGTGCTGTCCGCTTTTTGCCTTAACCTTGGACATCCTCCCCAAGGCCGCTAACCCCAGGAACTCGACGTGACCGCTATCCCCCTTCCCCCTGGCCTGATGCTCGTCCACGGCAACCGACCGGAGGCCCTGCGTGACCTGCTGCTGGCCTGGGTGCGGCGCTATCCCCTGGTCCCCCTGGAAACGGAGGTCATCCTGGCCCAAAGCAACGGTATCGCCCAGTGGCTCAAGCTGGCCCTGGCGGCCGATCCCGTCCAGGATGAGGGCGGGCTGGGGATTGCCGCGGCCCTGGAGATCTCCCTGCCCTCCCGCTTTTTGTGGCGGATCTATCGGGCGGTGCTGGGGAACGATGCGGTGCCGGAGACCTCGCCCTTCGACAAGTCGCGCCTGGTCTGGCGGCTGATGCGGCTGCTGCCGGAAGTCATGACCCGGCCGGAGTACCAGCCCCTGGCACGCTTCCTGACGGTGGACACGGACCGGCGCAAGCGCTTTCAACTCGCCGAGCGCCTTGCGGACCTCTTCGACCAATACCAGGTCTACCGCGCCGACTGGCTGGCGGCCTGGGCCGCCGGAGAGGACGTGCTCATCGATGCCCGCGGCAAGCGTAGCCCCCTGCCGACGGAACAACGTTGGCAGGCCTCCCTGTGGCGCGCCCTGCTGGCGGATCTGGTCCGGGATGGGCAACCCGTGGGGAAGCGGGAACCGAATGCGGCCTTCGTCACCGCCCCCTCTAGCGCTGGCGCTGGTGCCGGCGCCGGGGGACTTCACTATGCTAGCCGGGCGGCGGTGCACGAGGCCTTTCTGGCGCGGGCGGCGGCCTGGCTAGCCGGAGAGCGCCCCCCGGGGCTGCCACGGCGGCTGCTGGTGTTCGGCATCTCCAGCCTGCCGCGCCAGTCGCTGGAGGTCCTGGCGGCCCTGGGGCGCTGGACCCAGATCCTGCTGTGCGTCCACAACCCTTGCGAGCACTACTGGGCCGACATCGTCGCCGATCAGGACCTGCTGCGGGCCGAGCACCGCCGCCAGCGGCGCCGCGCCAGCATGCCCGCCGCTGTCGCGCCTGAGAATCTGCACCAGCACGCCCATCCGCTGCTGGCCGCCTGGGGCAAGCAGGGCCGGGACTTCATCGGTCTGCTGGACGAGCACGACGACGAAGGGTCCCGCGACCGTTACGCCGCGCGCTTCCAGGCCATCGGCCAGCGCATCGACCTCTTTGACCCGCCCCAGGGCCCGGCTGAGGTCACCAGCCTACTGGCCCAGCTCCAAGACGACATCCGCGACCTGCGCCCCCTAGCCGAGAGCCGCGAGCGCTGGCCACCTGTCGATCCGGCCCGCGACCCATCCATCCGCTTCCACGTCGCCCACGGCCCCCAGCGCGAGGTGGAAATCCTCCACGACCAGCTCCTGGCGGCCTTCAACGCCGATCCCAGCCTGACCCCGCGGGACATCATCGTCATGGTCCCGGACATCGACGCCTACGCCCCCCACATCCAGGCGGTGTTCGGCCTGGTGGATCGTCAGGACCCGCGCTATATCCCCTTCAGCCTCGCCGACCAGGGCCGGCGCGCCACGGACCCGCTGCTCAAGGCCCTGGAGGCGCTGCTCGCCCTGCCCCAGTCGCGCCTAGCGGTAAGCGACCTGCTCGACCTGCTGGAGGTCCCGGCCCTGCGCCGGCGCTTCGGCATCACGGAGGACGAACTGCCGCGCCTGCACCGCTGGGTGCGAGGTGCCAACATTCGCTGGGGCCTGCACGCCGCCCAGCGCGCCAGCGTGGAGTTGCCCGTGCAAAAGGAGGACGAGGCCCGGCACACCTGGCGCTTCGGTCTGCGCCGCATGCTGCTCGGCTATGCCGTCGGCCAGGAGGCGGCGGCCTGGCACGGCATCGAGCCCTTCGACGAGATTGGTGGTCTCGATGCCGCCCTGCTCGGCCCGCTGACGCGCTTCTTTGCGCAACTGGACGCCACCTGGCGGACGCTGCGGGAGCCCGCCACCGTCACCGACTGGTGCGCCCGGCTG
>JAGVUH010000607.1 GCA_019136395.1 Gammaproteobacteria bacterium | reverse complement strand
GACACCATTCGCCGCCAGTTTCCCGTCGCCCTCATTGACGAGTTCCAGGACACGGACCCGGTGCAATATCGCATCTTCGATGCCGTCTACCAGGTGGCGCGCAACGACCCCGCCACCGCCCTGATCCTGATTGGCGACCCCAAACAGGCCATCTATGCCTTCCGCGGGGCGGATATCCATACCTATCTCCAGGCCCGCCGAGCCTGCGCCGGCCGGCTCTACACCCTGGGCACCAACTACCGTTCCACCCACTCCATGGTGCGGGCCGCCAATTGGTGCTTCGCGGTGGCCGAGGAGCGCGCGAGCGGGGCCGGGGCCTTTCTGTTCCGCGGCGAGGGTGGCAACCCGGTGCCCTTCATCGCCGCCCAGGCCCGGGGACGCGCCGAAGCCCTCCACGCCGCCGGCCAGGAGGTCCCGGCCCTCACCGCTTGGTGGATGCCGCCCGAGGAGGAGGGCAAACCCTTGACCAAGGATGCCTATCGCGAACAAATCGCCGAGGTTTGCGCCAGCGAGATGGTGCGCCTCCTCAATCTAGGCCAGGCCGGGCGGGCGGGCTTCGTCGGTAGTGCCGACCGTAAAGAGACGGGCGGCGCGAATAAGGGCGTTGTCGATGACGACGCTAGTAGCAACCGGGTAGCCGGGGTGGAGGGCGACGCGAATGCTGGCGTGGCTGCTGACGCGGGCGCCGCCCCGATCAGGCCCTTGCGCCCGGCCGACCTGGCCGTGCTGGTCAACAAGCGCAAGGAGGCCGACCTGATCCGCCGCGCCCTGGCCCGCCGTGGGGTGCGCAGCGTCTATCTCTCCGATCAGGATTCGGTCTACCAGAGCCCCCAGGCCGGTGAGCTGCGGCACTGGCTGGCCGCCTGCGCCACCCCCGACGACCTGCGCCTGGTGCGCGCCGCCCTGGCCACCCGGACCCTGGGGCTAAGCTGGGCGGAACTGGACCGGCTCAACCAGGATGATCTGACCCTTGAGGAACGGGTCCTGCAATTTCGCGGCTACCGTGACCTCTGGCGCCGCCAGGGCGTGTTGCCCATGCTGCGCGCGCTCCTCAACGACTTCCGCGTCCCGGCGCGCTTGCTGGGGGCGGACACGACGATGGCTCCGGCGTCGCCGACCCTGGCCAGTGAAGCCAGCGGCGAGCGGGTCCTCACCGATCTCCTGCACCTGGCGGAGCTCTTGCAGCAGGCCAGTCTGCTATTGGACGGGGAGCAGGCCCTGATCCGCTATCTGGCCGAACAATGCCAGGAGGCGGGGGGCGGTGGCCGCGACGATGCCCGGCAGATCCGCCTGGAGAGCGACGCCGGTCTGGTGCGGGTGGTGACCGTCCACAAGTCCAAGGGGCTGGAATACCCCCTGGTCTTTCTCCCCTTCGCCGCCGATTTCCGACCGACGACCGCCAAGGACCTGCCCCTCAAATGGCATGACGACCGAGGCGAGCTGCAACTGACCCTGAGCGATGAGGGCGAGGCCCTGGAGCGGGCCGACCGGGAACGCCTGGGGGAGGACCTGCGCAAGCTCTACGTGGCCCTGACCCGCGCCCGCTACGCCACCTGGGTGGGCCTGGCGCCCATCGCCGAGCTCGAACGGGGGGCCTTCGGCTATCTGCTTGGCGGCGGGGAGCCCCGGTCGCCATCGGCGTGGGCCACGGCCCTGGAGGACCTGAGGGGCGAGTGCGCGGACCTGGCCCTGGTCCCCGATCCGGCGCCGACCAGCACGCGTTTTCGGGCTGAGGAGGCGCCGGGTTGGACGGGACGGTGGTGACGGCCCCCTGGTGGATCGCGAGCTACTCGGCCATCTGCCGGACGGTCAGCCGCAGCGTCCTGGGCGAGGGTGAGGCCTTGGACATGGCTGATGACATGGTGGGTGCTGGACTGGATGGTTCCGGGTCTCCGGCGACCTCCAGCCGAGAGGTGGGGGCCGCCGGGACCGCGACCGAGGAGCGCTTTCTGGAGATGCGGGCCCTGGGGAGTAGTGCCCCGGCCTCGGCGCTTGGGCCTGACGCCTGGCCTGAAGTCGGGCCTGATGCACAGCAAGAAGTCGGGCCTGATGCCTGGCCGGTTGGCGTTGATCACCAACTAGCACTGGAAGGTCAGCGCACTGGCGAGGCTGGCGAGGAACCGCCCGTAGCGCGGATCAAAACGCCGGCCCCCGACTCACCCCACGCCTTCCCCCGCGGGCCGGAGGCGGGCACCTTCCTGCACGATCTGCTGGAATGGGCCGCCACCCAGGGCTTCGGCGCCATCGCCACCGATCCCGCCCGGCTGCGCGACACCGTCGCCCGCCGCTGCCGGCTGCGGGACTGGGAGGCTTGGATTGAACCTCTGACCGCCTGGCTGCTGAGGATCATCACCCAGCCATTGCCGCTTCACGGTCCCTTGGCCGCGGCGGAATCAGACCCAGAAGGGGGGCCAGGTCCGGTCGGGAGCTGTCCAGCGATACCAAAGCCACTGTCCGTCACGGCAGAGAGAGCTACCGCTCCGGCCTCTGTCCCAGCACCCGCGATATCCCCTTCGCCTGCGCCGCGGGGGAAGACCACCCCCGCGGAGGCTGAGTCCTTTTCCGCCCCGCGCCTTGCCGACCTGACGACGGCCATCCCCGAGCTGGAGTTCTGGCTCGCCACCCAGGCGGTGGAGGTCGGGACCATCGACCGGCTGGTCAGCGCGGCCACCCTGGATGGGGCCCCGCGACCGGCGCTCCTGCCGGCACGACTGCACGGCATGCTCAAGGGCTTCATGGACCTGGTCTTCGCGTACCAGGGCCGCTACTACGTAGCGGACTACAAGTCCAATTGGTTGGGGCCGGACGCCAGCGCCTACACCCCCGTGGCCTTGCGGGGGGCCATCCTCCATGCCCGCTACGAACTGCAATATGTCCTCTACCTCCTTGCCCTGCATCGCCTGCTCAAGTCCCGCCTGCCGGACTACGACTATGACCGGCATGTGGGCGGCGCCGTCTATCTGTTCCTGCGCGGCGTGGACGGGCCTTGCCAGGGCATTCACTGGGAGCGGCCGCCCCGTCACCTGATCGAGACCCTGGATGACTTGTTCCGCGGGACCAGCCGCCGGGACCCTGACAGCCGGGAGGTGGCATCGTGAACCCTTCGCGAGCCAACCGATCCGTCCGCGACTCCCTCCCCGGGGTGGACGCGGCCGGCCAAAAGGTCCCCCTGACCCATGCCCAACTGACGCCGGATACCTCGGGCCGGGCACGACTGAGGTTCCGGACGCAGACCCCCTGGCGCTCCTGGCCGCCGCCCTGGCCAGCCACCAGCTTGGCCGTGGCCACGCCTGTCTGGACCTGGACGCGACCCTGCGCAACCCGGGCTTCGCCCTCTCCCTGCCGCCGGAGGGCATGGAGACGGAGACTGTGAGCGGCGAGCCGCCACCCCACCCCGCGACCCTGCTGGCGGGGCTGAACCTGACCACCTGGCGGGTCGCCCTGGATCACCCCGACCTGGTCGGTACGGGACCGGGCGGGACACCCCTGGTCCTGGCCGGTCCGCGCCTCTACCTGCGCCGGTACTGGGAATACGAGCGAGCGGTGAGCGATTTGATCCAGCGCCGGCTGGCCGATGTCCCGGCCGAAGGGACGACCTTGCCGCTGACCACCCTGCGCCAGATCCTTGGCCACCTCTTCCCGCCGTCGGCAATCGACCCCGACTGGCAGAAGATCGCCTGCGCCCTGGCGGCCCGTGGGGCCTTCAGCGTTATCACTGGCGGCCCCGGCACCGGCAAGACCACCACCGTGGTGCGCCTGCTGGCCCTGCTCCAGGCCCTCGCCCTGACCGCCCCGGCGCCCGGCAAGACGGCCCGCCCCCTGCGTATCCGTCTGGCCGCGCCCACCGGCAAGGCGGCGGCGCGCCTCAACGCCTCCATCGCGGGTGCCGTCGCCAGCCTGCCCCTGGCCGAACTGGAGCATGCCGGGCTGGCAAATGCCGCGACCCTGCGGGCCAGCATCCCCCTCACCGTCACCACCCTGCATCGGCTCTTGGGCAGCCGGCCCGATACCCGCCGCCTGCGCCATCACGCCGGTAATCCCCTGGCCCTGGACCTGCTGGTCATCGACGAGGCATCGATGATCGATCTGGAGATGATGGCCGCGGTCCTGGCCGCCCTGCCGACCAAGGCCCGGCTGATCCTGCTCGGCGACAAGGATCAGCTCGCCTCGGTGGAGGCCGGCGCGGTGCTAGGCCAGCTCTGCCAGCGGGCCGGCGGTGGCCATTACACCCCGGCGACCCGCGACTGGCTGGCGGCGGTGACCGACGTGGGGACGGTCAGGGGCGAGATGGAAATACCCGACCATGCGGACCGCTCGGATCAATTGGATCACCTGGCTCACGGTACCCCGGCCGTAACCGTTCAGCCCACCGCTCTCCAACCCTCTCACGCCGGGGGAGAGGGAGCAGGAGAACCTGCGGCGAGTGCTATCCATGTCACCCCAGGCAGGGGGTGTGAACGCTCACTCCTGGCGAATCCGGGCCTGGCCAATCCGGGCCTGGATGATCTCATCGATCCGGCGGGGACCGACCTCGACCAGGCCGTCGTCATGCTGCGTCATAGCCATCGCTTTGCCGCGGACAGCGGGATCGGCCAGCTCGCCGCGGCGGTCAACGCTGGCCGCGCTACGGCGGTCGGCGACCTTTGGGCGCGAGGGCACCGCGATCTGGCCTTGGTCGTCATCGCGGCAACCGTTCACACCCCCTCTCCCCAACCCTCCCCCGGCGGGGGGGAGGGAGCGGGAACATCAGCAGCTTGTGCAGCCGAGGTCCCACTTGGGGGCGAGGGTCCTGAACGAATCCCCATCAGGAACAAGACGGAGAGGAGCTCCGCGCCCCCGGAAACCACTCATACGCAAAAGGATGGAACCGATCCGTACCAGAATGCCGCCTTTAGGCAACTCCTCATCTGGGGCCGGACGGCAACCCCGCCAGGCCCTAGGGAGCCGACGGCATCGCTGCCTACCGGGGATGCCTCAAACGCGCTCCCGCCCCGGGTCGGCTATCGGCATTTCCTGGAGGTCCTGCAACACCGGCGCCCGCCCCCGGGCGCGGTGGCCGAGCATTATGACGACTGGGCGCGTGCCGTCCTCGCCGCCCAGGGCCAATTCCAGGTACTGTGCGCCCTGCGCCGGGGTCCCTGGGGGGTGGCGGGACTGAATGAGACCATCGCCCGCCTGTTGTGGGAGGCCGGGCTGATCCCCGCCAGCCACGGCTGGTACCTGGGTCGGCCGGTCCTGGTCACCCGCAACGACTATGCCCTGGGCCTGATGAATGGGGATATCGGCGTCACCCTGGCCCGTCCCGCCGCCGCGGGCGAACCGGAACGGCTACGCGTCGCCTTCCCCGCCGGGGATGGCCAGCAGGGCATCAAGTGGGTCCTGCCCAGTCGCCTCCAGGCGGTGGAGACCGTCTTTGCCCTTACCGTCCACAAGTCCCAGGGCTCGGAATTCACCCATGCCGCCCTGGTCCTGCCGGATAAGCCGAGTCCGATCCTGACCCGTGAACTGCTCTATACCGGCATCACCCGCGCCCGCCACTATTTCACCCTCGTCCGCCCGGGGGATGAGCGGGTGCTGGAGCAGGCCGTGGAACGGCGCGTGCTGCGGGCGAGTGGTTTGTTGCTGGCTGAGGGGGAGTGAAGGGCGCCTGGCCTTGGACTGATGCGCTGCCGGTCCCTAATTTGTCTCCCAGGGCAGGCCAGACCCTGCCGCCGTCAGACGCGATGGCCTCCCCTCATTGGAGGGAGTGGACTCCTGACGTCAGGGCGCTATCCTGCACCCCTGCCGGCCCCACTCCACTGCCGCCGATCATCCCCTTTCCGCTAGCAACCGCAGAACGAGCACCGCCCATGGAACTTTCCACCCTCACCGCCGTTTCCCCCATCGATGGCCGTTACGGCAGCAAGACCGAGGACCTCCGGCCCATCTTTAGCGAGCTAGGGCTCATCCGCCACCGGGTGCTGGTCGAGGTGCGCTGGCTCCAGGCCCTGGCCGATCATCCCGGCATCCCCGAGGTCCCGCCCCTCTCGGTCCATGCCCGCCACCTGCTGGAGGCCATGGTGGACAACTTCGGTGAGGAGCAGGGGCATCGGGTCAAGAACATCGAGCGCACCACCAACCATGACGTCAAGGCCGTCGAATACTTCATCAAGGAACACATCGCCGGTAACGCCGAACTGGAGGCGGTGAGCGAGTTCATCCACTTCGCCTGTACCTCAGAGGACATCAACAACCTCGCCCATGCCCTGATGCTGCGTGAGGGGCGTGGCCAGGTGTTGCTGCCGCAGATGGACGAGGTCATCGCCGCGCTCCGCGCCCTGGCCCACCGCCTGGCGGACCTGCCGATGCTGGCGCGCACCCATGGCCAGCCCGCCTCCCCCACCACCCTGGGCAAGGAGCTGGCCAACGTCGCCGCCCGCCTGGCCCGCCAGCGCGATCAGGTGGCCGAGGTGCCCCTGCTGGGCAAGATCAACGGCGCCGTGGGCAACTACAACGCCCACCTCGCCGCCTATCCGGAGCTGGACTGGCCGGCCCTCGCCCGCGGCTTTGTCGAATCCCTGGGCCTGACCTGGAATGCCTACACCACCCAGATCGAGCCCCACGACTACATGGCGGAGTTTTTCGACGCCACCGCCCGCTTCAATACCATCCTCATCGACGCCTGCCGCGACCTTTGGGGCTACATCGCCCTGGGCTATTTCCGCCAGAAGACCGTGGCTGGCGAGGTCGGCTCCTCGACCATGCCCCACAAGGTCAACCCCATCGACTTCGAAAACGCCGAAGGCAATCTGGGCATCGCCAACGCCATCCTGGAGCACCTAGCGCGCAAGCTACCCATCTCCCGTTTTCAGCGCGACCTGACCGATTCCACCGTGCTGCGCAACCTGGGGGTCGGCCTGGCCCACACCAGCATCGCCCTCCAGTCCGCCCTCAAGGGCCTCGGCAAGCTGGAGGCGGACCCGGCGCGCCTCGCCGCCGACCTGGACGCCAACTGGGAGGTCCTGGCGGAGCCCATCCAGACGGTCATGCGCCGCCATGGAGTAGATAAGCCCTACGAGAAGCTCAAGGAGCTGACCCGGGGCCAGCGCATCGGCCGGGAGGAACTGGCGCGCTTCATCGATACCCTGGAGATCCCGGAGCAGGCCAAGAAGCGGTTGCGGGAACTGACGCCGGCGACCTATATCGGCAACGCCACCGCTCAGGCGCGGGGTATTTGAGGGTGGTGAATCGGCCGAAGTCCAGGGACCTCAGTGTTTGAAGGGGTCCCGGCGGATGCCGAGCTTGCGCATCCGGGAGCGCAGGGTGTCGGGATTGACCGCCAACAGGCGGGCAGCGCCGAAGGGTCCCTCCAGCCGGCCATGGCATTGAGCCAGGGCGCGCTCGATGTGATGGCGGATGGCATCGTCCAAGGGTTCGATGACCTCGGCGGGCGCGATGGCTGGCCTCCCGCCTTCCGCCGCAGTGCCAGTGGCAGCGGCAGTTGCGGCCGCGACCGATCCATTGCCGGTGCCGGTGCCGACGGCGGAGGTGCCGTTGGTAGTGGCGGTGCTGCTGCCTGAGGGAGTGCCGGCAGGGTGAGCGGCATTGGCGATGGCATCGGGGGCGTAGGAGTCGGCGTTGACAGCGTGCGCCGGTAACTGCGCCCCATGCATTAGGGGTCCAGCCCCCAGGGCCCGTTCTACCTCCAGCCCCAGACCGTCGCCGAGGATGGCGGCGCGCTCGATGACCGCCGCCAGTTCCCGAACGTTACCCGGCCAGGGATAGGCCCGCAGCAGGTCCAGGTCCTCCGGAGTCGGGAGTTGGAGCGCCAGACCGAGCCGCACCGCCGCCTTCTCGGCGAAGTGATTAGCCAGGGCGGGAATGTCCTCGGGCCTCTCCCGTAGGGCGGGGAGGTGAAGGGGGAAAACGTTGATCCGATACCAGAGATCGGCGCGGAACTGGCCATCCCGGACCATGGCCCGCAGGTCGCGATGGGTGGCGGCGATGAGGCGCACATCGACGCGCAGGGTCTGTTGTCCGCCGACCCGCTCGAAGCTGCCGTCCTGGAGGATGCGCAGCAACCGCACCTGGATGGCCGGCGTCAGTTCGCCGATCTCGTCCAGGAAGAGGGTGCCGCGGTCGGCGCGCTCGAACCAACCCAGGCGTCGGGCCCCGGCGCCGGTGAAACTGCCCTTTTCATGGCCGAAGAGTTCCGAGTCCACCAGATCCGGCGGGATGGCGCCGCAGTTGACGCGCAGGAAGGGGCCTTGGGCCCGGGCGGAGCGGCTATGGATGGCGCGGGCGATGACCTCTTTTCCTGATCCCGTCTCCCCCAGGATCAGGACCGGGGCCGTCGCCGGGGCGACCAGTTCCACCCCACGCATGACCTCCCGCAGACCGGCGTCGGCGCCGATCAGGGTATCGGTGAGCTCCCGCCGCCCCAACCGGGCCAGGAGTGAGCGGCGATCCGCCTCCGCCGCCTCCCGCTGGGCCAGCAGTTCCCGGAGTCGCTGGTGATTGC
>JAGVUH010000462.1 GCA_019136395.1 Gammaproteobacteria bacterium | reverse complement strand
GCCGTGTCCTTCCGGTAAGCCTGCATGAAATCCCACCCCCGTCCCGTTACCGTGGGGCCTCCGTCCCTGCTCACCCGGCGGTCCTCCCAAGTCCCCAGCCGACCCCCCCCACCCCCCCGAAGCCGCCGACCACACGCAGGCCCCGGCGGGGCCGGGCGGGCCGGATGGGGACCTGGGCGGCCCGCCGGGTGAGCATGGACGGCGGCCCCACGGTAACGGGCCGGGGGTGGGATTTCATGCAGGCTTACCGGAAGGACACGGGGATGATCTTGTTCCGCGGTCCGCTGCCAGGACACACGCACGCCCCGCACCCGGTAACCTTGAGCGGGCGCGATCGCCCGCACGGGAGGCAATCAGTGACCGCCACCTATGCCAGCGCCTGGGACGCCCTCGCGGCTAGCCCGGAGGAGGCGGAACGCCTGCGACTTCGCGCCGCGTTCATGCGGGCCATCGCGCAACACCTCCTCCAGCTGGGAGCGATCCCGACGGAACAGGCCCGCCGCCTGGGCATCACCCTGCCCCGGCTGGACGTGCTGGTGCAGGGGCGCTACCACCACTTCAGCCTGGACGCTCTGGTCGCACGGGCGGCCCGGCCCGGCCTGCGGATCACGATTGAATACAAGGCCCCCGCCGGGTAGTCTGTCCCCCCAACACGGCCCAGCGACGGCCGACCCTTTCGAGGAGGCCCTCGCTAGGGTTGTACCGGCCGCGGGGTTTTTGCCCGCCCACGGTACCGGGGGGCGTGGAAAGGGGACTCCCTTGCCCGCGGGCGAGGGTGGCGGCGCCACCGGGCGGGTCTCTCAGGTCCAGCGCCCGGCGCGCCTTGACCGCCGGGGGGAACAACGCGTTAAGCCCCTGGCGGCCGGTCGCCAGCATGCGCCGTTCGCGCTCCAGCGCGGCAAAACGCCGCTGGATATCGTCGGGCGGGCCGATTTCCACCCCCAGCCAGCGCCGCTGTTTCACCTCGGCGGCGACATAGGTCGTCCCCGCGCCGCCAAAGGGGTCCAGTACCGTATCGCCGGGGTCGGACGCCAGCTCGATAATCCGGTCCAGCAGCCGCAGCGGCAGCTCATTGGCCCCGGCGCGATGCTTGTGTTTGGCATGGCGTACCGGATGGATGTCGTGCCAGACATCGCTCAGGTTGACCCCGGCGGGATTCCTCGCCCGGGCATGGCCGCCATAATCGCCCAATTCCCCCGCGCAAGGACGGCACACCGCCAGCGGCAGCCGGTCGGGATGGAGCACCCGCGGCCGCGGGCCCTTGACCAGGTAGAGCAGGGCGTAGTGGGCGGGGTAGAGGCGCCCCGGCCGCGGCAACCCGCACTTGAACGAATTGCACGCGCATTCCCCCTGCTAGGCGAAGCCAGGAGGGGGTCAAGCGTGCTTGGCGGGTGATCGCCCCTGCTCCCTGGTGCCTTGAGCTTGCACGTAGTCGCGCACCGTCTCCAGCGTCACGCCACCGACACTGCCCACGAAGTAGGCCCGGTGCCAGAACAGCGGCTGGCTGTAGAAGGCGGCCAAATGCGCGACGAAGCGGTTGCGTGCGCGCCGGGCGCTGGCGGTCTTGAGGTTGTTGATCAGCACCGAGAGGTCGAGGGCCGGGTGGATATCGATCAGCAGGTGGACGTGATCGGGCTCGCCGCCGAACGCGATCAGCCGGCAGCGCCAGGCGGTGAGGATCTCCGCAAAAGCCGTTTCCAGGTACGCCAGCAGCTCCGGGGTGAGCGTTTTGCGGCGGTACTTGGTCACGAACACGATATGCAGCTTAATGTTGTAGACGGCGTGAGAGCTAGATCTGTTGGCGTTATCCATCTTGCGGCCTAAAGGTTTTGCGGGTAGCGTAGCACGCATGGACGGTTATCGCTTTCGCTGCTATCCCACCGACGATCAGGCGCGGACCTTGCGCCAGTGGATCGGCTGCCAGCGCTTCATCTACAACGCGAAGGTGGGCGAGGACCGCTACTTCCGGCGCTTTGCCAAGTCGGCGCTCGCGCTCACCGGCACGCCGATCCCGATCGATCAGACCTACGCCCCGTTCAAGACCGACCTGACCCCCTTTCTGGCCGACGTGCCAGCGGTGGTCTTGCGCAACGGGGCGGTGCGCTGGAAGCAGGCTTACCGGCGCTACTTTGCCGGGCTTGGCGGTCGCCCGACGATCAAGACGCGCCATGGTCGTCAGGCGGTGTGGATCACGCGCGAGTTGTTCCAGTTCGAGCCGATCGGGCATGCCCCCGGCACCTACCGGCTGCACATCGGGACGCGCAAATTCCCCGTCGGCGAGCTCGCCTTCACCGCGCATCGTGCGTTTGCGCCGCCGGCATCGCTGCATCTCAGCCTCGAGGCCGGGCGCTGGCATGTCAGCTTCTCCAACGAGACCGCCACCGAGACGCTGAGCGCGACGGCCATCGCCGCGCGCCTGCGGCCGTTGCCGCTCGCGCCGCTCGAGGCGGCGACCCTGGGCCTGGATCGCGGTGTCGCCACGCCGGTGATGACCAGCGACGGGCAGCGCATCGTCGCCTCCCCGGTGCAGCAACAGCGCCTGGCCCAACAGGAACGCCGGCGCAAGCGCTGGCAGCGCACGTGCGCCCGGCGCGGCAAAGGCGGACAGAACCGTGCCAAGGTCCGCGCGCAGGTCGCGCGGACCTACCGCTACGCCACGGAGGTGCGTCGGGATCTGGCGCACAAGGCCGCTCGCATCCTGGTCGATGAGCCGCGCCATCAGGTCTACGCCCTCGAGGCGCTGCGTGTTCCGGCGATGACCCGGCGCCCCACGCCCAAGCCCGATCCCGAACGCCCGGGGCACTACCTGCCTAACCGCGCCAAGGCCAAGTCCGGCCTCAACCGCTCGATCCTCGCCTCCGGCTGGGGGCAGTTCAAAACGATCCTCCACGACAAGGCGGCCCGTGCCGGCAAGCTGGTGGTGGAGGTGCCGGCCGCCTATTCCTCGCAGGAATGCGCCCGTTGCGGGCACATTCACCCGGACAACCGCCCCCGTCAGGCGCGGTTTGTCTGCCAAGCCTGCGGCCATCACGCCCATGCCGATCACAACGCCGCGCAGGTCATCGCGGCACGCGGCGCACGCTGGGTGGCAGACGGACACGTGGTCGAGAAGCCGAAGAAACGCTGTGCGCTCAAGCGCACGACGGTAGGTCCGGGAGAGGCCGAACCGGCGGGATTGATCCCGCGAACGCCTGTGGAGAACGCGCTCAGACGCGGCCGTGGCAACACGTCCGCGCGGCGTTCGATGAAGCAGGAAACCCCCGCTACAAGCCAACGGCTTTAGCGGTGGGGAACTTCATTTCCACGGCGATCCAGTGCAGCAGGGCCAGCCGCCCGGCGAGAAAGCCGGCCAGTTCGGCATTCCAGCGCGGCAGATTCCAGACGAACAGCGCCCCGCCGGGCTTCAGCACGCGGATGCACTCCAGCAGCCAGCGCTCACACCACGCCAGGTAGTGACCCACCGCCAGCCGGTCGTCGATCCCCGAGGGATACCACTTGCCCAGATTCTGCGGTGGATCGGCGAAAATCAGGTCGAGCGAATCGCTCGCCAGGGCCGCCATGATCGCCAGGCAATCGCCCTGATAGAACTGGCCGTACGCGGTGGCCAGCACCGGCGGCGGCAGGCTGGCTAGCGGGGGCGGGGCCGGCAGCGGCCGGCGGTCCGCTGCGCCCGCCAGCGCCGCGCGTGACGGCCGCCCCAGGCGCAGCATCAACGCCAGCTCGCTCAGGCCACTGGTCGCCAGGATACGCTCCAGATCCACGCCGCAGGGCAGGATCTGCGCCGTATGGTAATGGCGCAGCCGGGCCACGGGCACGCCGCAGCGCGCGACCCACGCCGCCACCGCCGGCCGATCGTTCGCGTCCAGGCCCAGGGCCTGGAACAGCGACATGGCCCCCCCCGCGCTATCCGGCGCGCGCATCAGGCATCCGGCGCCCGATAGCGGCGCGTCTGCGCCGTGCGTCGCGCGGGCACGGGTTCCACCCACGGCACGTCAGCCGGTGTCGCGGCCCCCGCGGACGCGGGTTCCGGCGCCGGAACCGCCACCACCTCCACGGCGCCGAGGCCCCGCTGGTGCAGTCCCAGGTGCTGCGCGGCGGCATACGACAGGTCGATCAGGCGATCACCGACAAAGGGACCGCGATCATTGACCTTGACCAGGGCCGAGCGCTGATTGGCGAGGTTGCGCACCAGGACGTAACTGGGCAGGGGCAGCGTCTTATGCGCCGCCGTGAGGGCGTGCATGTCGAAAGGTTCCCCCGTGGCGGTGCGCCGGCCGTGAAACGCTTGGCCGTACCAACTGGCGGTGCCCACCGCCGTGTAACCCCGACTGTCGGCCTGGGGGTGGTAGGTCACGCCGCGCACGGTATAGGGCCGCTGGCTGCCGCGATGGGCGGCGGCCGGCGGGGGGGAAGGCGCCCGACTGGGCGGCGGGGAAGGGGCGGGGTCCGCGGCGACCGTCACCGGGCCGTCGGGAGGGGAGGGTGCCGCATCCGGCGCCGGGAGCGTCAGACAGGCGGAGAGTAAACAGCAGGGCAGGAGAGCCAGGAAACGGACGGCGGACACCCGGCGGTGGGAACCATCCAGCGAGGAGCGGCGCGTAGCAGTCATCAGCAACATCCGGTAAAAAAGACCGGGCGATGGTACGCGAAGCGCGGCGGCAATTGGCTGACCATTTCTGGCCTGGCGATCCGCTCATAACCGGCGTCAGGCCCCGGCGCGCAACCGGGAACCGGCGCCGGCAGTCATCGATGATAACCCGACCGGACCGCGGCCCGTGGCGCCGGCATCCGCCGCCGAATCAGTGCACAATACGGGCAACACACGGCCGCGGCGTCGCGCGGGCGCGGCGGTGACGCCGATCTCTCCATTCGGTCTTAAGGGCCGCGCGCGGCGCGCGCCGCCCGGCGACAACACCAGGGTTTTTATCGCCCCCCGCAGGTCAATGCTGCCATGCCGATCGTCCTCGCCCCCCCGGTCGCCCCCCGCTCAGGGCCTGTCCCCGGCCGACCGCCGCGGGTTCTGGCCGTGCTGGCGCTCGCGGGCTTGCTGAGCGGCTGCGCCGCGCTCAGCCCCCCGCCCGCGGTCCCCACGGTCGGCGCGCCCCCCTGCACCGTGGTCAACGGCCGCCGCTGGTGTCCGCTGCCCGCCCTGAGCGCCCGCCCGGCCCTGTATCACCCCGTCTATTGAGGCCCCCACCGCAGGCCCTTCGCGCCGCGGGCGCCGTCCGCCGTCGCGCCGCCGTGGCGTCAGCGCCCACCGCGCCCCGCCGGGCGCCCCGGCGGCGGCGACCCGCGCAACCGCGCCCGCGCGGCATACTGCGCCTTGATCGCCACCAGTTCCGCGCCATCCGGCGCGACATGCGGCGGGCGCGTCGGCGGCGCCGCCTCGGTAAAGCGCGCCAGATCACAGGCTTCCGCGTCGATTTCAAAATACTCGGTAACCGTTCAGAGACCCCCTTGACCGCAGCCACCCAGCCAGATCAGGATGAGCCCCTGTTCGCTGTCCGATGAAACCGCCCGCTGACCGATGCACCTGAGTGACCACAGCCT
>JAGVUH010000272.1 GCA_019136395.1 Gammaproteobacteria bacterium | reverse complement strand
GGTGTTGGCGGCGCCCTGGGCGATGGCCCGTTCGTAGTCCGCGCGGGCCTCGGCGACGCGCCCCCCCGCCAGGGCCAGATCCCCGCGCAGGGCGGCGAAGTCGGCGGCGAAGGGTCCGCCCTGGTCCTCGCGGGCGATGAGGGCTTGGGCGGCCTCCCGCTCACCCTGGGCGATCAGCAGGCGTGCCAGGCGCAGGGCGGCCACCTTGGCCAACCCCGGCTCCGGGGCCTTGGCCATGGCCTGCTCCAGGGCCTGACGGGCGGCCTGCGGCTGTTGGGCCGCGATTTCGACTTTGGCCAGCATGAGCTGGGTCAGGGCTGCATAGGCGCTATCGCCATGCTTTTCCAGTAACAGGCGAGCTTGGGTGCGGGCGGCATCGGCATTGCCGGTCTGCACGGTGGCCACCAGTTGTTCAAAGGCCGCGGAGGCCTGCTGAGCCTGGGTCTCCTGATAGTCCACCCAGGCCCGCCAGCCAAACACCGCCGCCAGGCCAATCGCCAGGCCGCCCGCGACCGAGAGGCCGTTTTCCTTCCACCAGCCCTTGATGGCTTCGACTTTTTCTTCGTCGGTTTCGTAGACGTTCAATCCGTTCACCCTGAAAGTGAATAATGCAGCACTGCATAAGCTTAATATGAAAAGGCCCGGCCGGGCGCTATATCTGCGAGGCTGCACGCCACTTACAGAGCCTAGGGACCTGTGCAGCCTGGCCGCAGCCTGGTCGTGGCCGAAAACCCAGTCAGAGATCTCACCGGGCCCTGACCGATGAAGGCCCGGGGTTCTTTCACGCCTGGGGTGGCGTCGCGCGCGCGGCCAGCAGATAAGGACCCAGCTCGGCTATTGGCAGGTCGCGCTGCTCGCCCTCCCCGCGCAGGGGTTTGACCCCCAGGACCTCGCGGGCCAGCTCCCCCTCACCGAGGACCAGGGCAAAGCGGGCGCCACTGCGATCCGCCTTCTTGAACTGACTCTTGAAGCTGCCACCCCCGCAGTGACACTGCAACCGCAGGTCCGGGGTCAGGTCGCGCAGCCGCTCCGCCAGGGCCGGGGCGGCGGACTGCGCCGCGTCGCCGACGGCGACCAGATAGGCATCCAGCGCCGGGGGCACGGCGGGGTCGCTGGCCGCGGCATGCCCGAGCAGGGCCACCAGACGCTCCAGCCCCATGGCGAAACCGACCGCCGGGGTCGGCCGGCCGCCGAGCTGGGCGACCAGGCCATCGTACCGCCCGCCAGCGCAGACCGTGCCCTGGGCCCCCAGTTCGTCGGTGATCCACTCGAAGACGGTACGGTTGTAATAGTCCAGTCCCCGTACCAGGCGGGGATTGACTGCATAGGGGATGCCGGCGGCATCGAGCCCGGCACAGAAGGAGGCAAAATGCTGTCGCGAGGCCTCCCCCAGATGATCAAGGAGGATCGGGGCCCCGGCGATGACCTCCCGCAGCTCCGGGTTCTTGGAGTCCAGCACCCGCAAGGGATTGGTCAGCAGACGCCGGCGGCTGTCCTCGTCCAGATGGCAGTGATGGGCCTCCAGGTAGGCGACCAGTTCGGTACGGTAGGCGGCCCGCTCCTCGGTCTCGCCCAGGCTGTTGACCTCCAGGCGCAGGCCGGTCAGACCCAGGGTCCGCCAGAGTCGCGCGGTGAGGAACAGGACCTCCTGATCGATGTCCGGCCCCTCCAGGCCGAAGACCTCGACGCCGATCTGGTGAAACTGCCGGTAACGGCCCTTCTGCGGCCGCTCGTGGCGATACATGGGCCCCCGGTACCAGAGACGACGGGGTTGGTCGAGGAGACCATGCTCGATGGCGGCCCGCACGCAGCTCGCCGTGCCTTCGGGTCGCAGGCTGAGGCTATCGCCATTGCGATCCGGAAAGCTGTACATCTCCTTTTCGACGATGTCCGTGACCTCGCCGATGGAGCGTTTGAAGAGCTCCGTCACCTCCACCAGGGGGGTGCGGATCTCTTGGTAACCGTAGGACTCGAGGACGCGCCGGGCGCCGTCCTCCAGCCGCTGCCAGAGGCCGATCTGGTCGGGCAGCAGGTCATGCATGCCACGGATGGCCTGGATGTTCTTAGCCATGGGAATTCAGGGTCGAGGATGCCGCGGGTCAGAGTTGGGAATGGCGGGAGTGGCGGGGGCCGAAGTCGAGGCAGGGGCCGGGTTCAGGATGAAACGGGCAACATTGCCCCGCACCACGGACTGGAAGTCAAAGGGCTTGCCGCCCACCAGGATCTCCACGGCGGCGGCATTGCCCAGGATCAGGGAGTAGGGCGGCTTGCCTCCCAGGAGGTACTGGTCGCCCTTATCCATTTCCCCCACCAGGGCATAGTTCATGGTGCTGTCGCGAATGTCCACGGAGGTGGGACCGGTGAAGCGGATGACCACCTCCAGCCGGTCCTCCACCTGAGCCACGTCGGCCTCGGGGGGGCTGGTCGAAGTGGTCGTGACGGGTCCGTCGGCCCCCGGGACCCGGGGGGTAGCGGAGTTAGCCGGCGTGAACCCGCCAGCATTTGCGGCTTCCTCCTCCACCGGCTCCGGGACCAATTCCGCCTCGGCATCAGGTTCGCCCCCCGCCTCGGCCTCGATCTCAGCCTGAATCCCAGCATCGATCTCATCCGGGCTCCCGGCGGACGGGGAAGGGGTAAGGGCCTCCCCCCCCGGGGCCACCACCGACCGCTTGGCCACCGGCAGATCCCGTGACGGTTCCTCCGCCCCGGGGGAACGGGGCTGAGTCAGGTGCTCCGCGACGGGCTCCTGACCGCCCGCCAGTGAATCCGGCGTCGCCGCCGGCCGCTGCGTCCACCAGGCCAAGACCAGCAGAAGCACGAATAGCGCGGCAGCCAGGGCCACCCAGGCAAAGTCTTGCAGCCGGGTCCGGTCCATGCCAAGGGTCCGGTCCTTGTCCTTGGTAGAGTTATTATCTCTGATCCGATCCTGATCCTCGGTCGGGTCCTTTTTCCTACTTCGATCCTTATCCTTGGTAAAGCCCTTATCCCTGGTCCGCGCCTCATCCTTGCCCCGTGCCCTGTCATCGGCCCATTCCCTGGCCATGGTCTGACCTTCAGGGCGGCCCTCGGGCCACTGCCTTTCCTGGTCAGGGACGGTCCCGGGCGGGGATGAGGCCAGGCTGGAGGATTCCAGGCTTGGCGTATATGGGCTGGCGATTCCCGTACCGGAGTTTCCAGGGCCAGGCAGCCTCTGGCCGGAGGTTCGCGGACGGGGGGGTTCCGTGCTGGGGGCGCCCCAACCGAACCGGCCGAGGCCCCGGGGACGCCCGTCTGGACTTGGCCGTGGGGTTGCCGCCGGCTTGGCGCCCCCAACCTCTTGAGACGACTTAACCCGGGCCAGGAAGGTCGCGGACCTGGGCTTGTGTGCGACGGGCGACCGGTCCTGGCGGGTCCGATAAGCCGCGACCAGGGCCTCGGGGTTCAGATCCATCAGGCGGGCGTAGTTCTTGAGGTAGCCGACGACGAAGACGGGATCGGGCAGGGCCGCGTAATCATCCTCCTCGATGGCCTGGACCCGTTCCACGGTCAGGCGCAATTCCCGGGCGACCTGACGTAGTTCCAGACCCCGATGTAGCCGGGCCTGGCGCAGGCGCTGGCCAGGACCGGGTGGCAGATCGGCATCGCTGGCCGCGCCTGGCGCGATAGGCGGCAGCGCTGCAACGGCCAGGATCGAAGGTATCAGACATCTTGGCTCTCAGAGAGACTGGATTTCCGGGGCATCCGGATAATTCTGGCGCAGGAGTTTCTCGTAGCGCGCGGCCCCCGGACGGGAACCCAGGGCGCGCTCGATGCGCACCCCCAACAGCAGGGGCCGGGCACCCCGCCCCCCGGCAGCGAGATAACGTTCGAGATAGCCCTTGGCAGAGCGCTGGCGGCCTTGGTCGTACTCCAGTTCCGCCATCTCCAGCAAGGCGGGGACATAGCCCGGATTGGCGGACAGGGCCCGGCGCAGGGCCTGCTCGGCGGTGGCGGCCTGGCCGGCGCGGCGCGCGCAGATCCCGGCGCGGGTCTCGGCCACCCAGGGGGCGTTGAAGAGGGGGTTGTTCAGTGCCTGCTGGTACTGGGCCGCCGCGCCGGCGAAATCGTTCCGGTCGCAGAGAAAATTACCCCAGGCCATGAGTAGGTAGGGGTCATTGGGGGTCAGGCCCAGAGCGATGCGGAAATGCCGCTCCGCCTCGTCATATTGCCGCAGTTGCTGATGGATGGTGGCGATGACGTTGTGGGCCTGGGCATGATCCGGGTCCTCCGCCAGGGCCTTCTGGGCATTGTTCAGGGCCGGCTCGATCTCCCCCAGACGGTAATATTCGGCGGCGATCTGGACGTAGAGGTCGCCAGGCCGGCCCTGAGGGTTGTCCGACCGGACCCCCTTGTCGCCAGCGCAGGCGACCAGCAGCAGGCTGGCGATCAGGGCGGACAGGCCACCAGCCCGGCGGCCGGGCCGCGTCACGCGGCGACCACCGGCTGGGGCCAGCCCGCGAAGGTCGGGGCACGCCCGGCCCGGTCACGCACCCGGCCCACTAACTGACCACAGGCGGCGGCGATCTCGTCCCCCCGGGTCTTGCGCGTGGTGGTGAAGATGCCGGAACGGATCAGGCGGTCACGGAAGGCCTCGATCCGCTCCAGGGGCGAGGTGCGGAAGTCGCTGCCCGGGAAGGGATTGAAGGGGATGAGGTTGACCTTGGAGCGGGTCCCCTCCAGCAGCCGGATCAATTGCCGGGCGTGGGTCAGGCTGTCGTTGATGCCGTCGAGCATGACGTATTCCCAGGTCACCCGCCGGCGGGGGTTGTCGCCGATGTAGGCGCGACAGGCCGGAATCAGGGCCTCCAGGGGATACTTGCGATTGATGGGCACCAGTTGGTCGCGCAGGGCATCGGTGGGGGCATGGAGGGAAACGGCCAGGGCGACGTCGCTGACCTCCGCCAGGCGGTAGATGTTCGGCACGATGCCGGAGGTGCTCACCGTCAGGCGCTGCTTGGCGACCATGTAGGCCAGGTCATCCTGCATGATGGCCAGGGCCTTGACGAGGTTGTCGAAATTGGCCAGGGGCTCGCCCATGCCCATCATGACGATGTTGGAGGGCGCCTCGCCCAGCCAGCGGGCGGCATGCCAGACCTGAGCGATGATCTCCCCCGGGGTGAGGTTGCGGTTGAAGCCCTGACGGGCCGTGGCGCAGAAGGCGCAGTCCAGGGCGCAGCCGACCTGGGAGGAGACGCACAGGGTATGACGCCGCTCCTGGGGGATCAGGACCGGGATGTAGACGCTCTCCACCCGCTGGCCATCGGCCAACTCCAGAACCCACTTGCGGGTGCCATCAGCGGAGGGGAACTCCTCCACCAGGTGGGGCGTGCGTACCTCGGCAATCTCCTGGAGTTGGGACCTGAGCTTGAGCGACAGGTCGGTCATGGCGCCGAAATCCGTGACGCCATGCTTGTGAATCCATTTGAAGAGGTTGCGGCCATGGAAGGACTTGTGGCCCAGATCCGTCACCAGCCGCTCGCAGCCCTGAAGTTCAAGGTCCAGCAGGTTAATGCGTGCCGGTGCCGACAGGGCAGGCCGGGCATGATCTGGTGGCGTCAGGGACACGGAAACGGCGGCCATGAGGATGGTGGCGCAATCTTTCGCTGTTGGAATGAAGGGAGGGACGGCAGCCCGTCGCCCGCGACAGGGATTGGCGGGCCACCGGGAAGAAGAAAGCGCAGGGACCCGCCCCGGATGGCAACCCTGAGTACTGAGGGGCGGAAGTTTACCCAGTAGCCGGACGGGTGTCAAACCGCCCCCCCGGAAGAAATGGCTCAAGGAGCGGCGCCCTCGTCGGAATGGCACGCAGGGCATGGCCGCCTAGCTGCCTGATGCCACCCCGCACGCGCCAACCCCCTAGCACCCAGTGGTGCAAGCACCGCGAGCACCCGCCCTGGGACCAAGCCTGGCGGAACTCGGGCAGGCACCGCGCGCGCCTTGCGGACCCGCCACCGCCCCACTAGACTCCCGGCCCTTGACCGCCCTACCCAGCCCGGGGACCTCGAATGATCCGCTATGACGTATTCAATGGCGATGCCGACGGCCTTTGCGCCCTCCAACAACTCCATCTGGCGGACCCAGGAGAGGCGATCCTGGTCACCGGCGTCAAGCGGGATATCGGGCTGTTGGACCGGGTGGAGGCCCGGGCTGGAGACCTGGTCACCGTTCTTGACCTGTCCCTGGACAAGAATCGCCCCGCCCTGGAGCGAGTCCTGGCGGCGGGGGCGCGGGTGCGGTATTTCGATCACCACTTCCCCGGGGAGATCCCCCGGCACCCAAGGCTGGAGGCCCACATCGACACCACCGCCGACCGGGGCACCAGCCTGTTGGTGGACGACTACCTGGGTGGGCGCTTTCGTGCCTGGGCGGTGGTCGGTACCTTCGGCGACAACTTCGACGAATCGGCGCGGCGCGCCGCCCAGCCCCTGGGCCTGACCGAGGCCCAGCTCATCGCCCTGCGGGACCTGGGCATCTACCTCAATTATAACGGCTATGGCGCCGAGGTGGCCGACCTGCACTTTCCCCCGGATGCCCTCTTCCGCCGGCTTCAACCCTACGCCGACCCCCTGGAATTCATAGGCCGGGACCCGGCCTTCCACCAGTTGCGGGACGGCTTCGCCGACGACATGGCCAAGGCCCGGGCCGTGAAGGCCACGCTGGACCAGCCCGGTCATCGCCTGCACATCCTGCCGGCGGCGCCCTGGGCGCGCCGCGCCGGTGGCGTTCTGGCCAACGAACTGGCGCGCGCCGCCCCGGACCAGGCCCATGCCCTGCTCACCCGGCTCCCCGCGGGCGGTTTCGTCGTCAGCCTGCGCGCGCCCCTGACCCGTCGGCAGGGGGCGGACGAGCTTTGCCGGCGTTTCCCCACCGGTGGCGGTCGCCCGGCCGCGGCGGGCATCAACCAGTTACCGGAGGAGGCTTATGAGGACTTCGTCACCGCGTTCCTCGCCGCCTTCTGAACCTTGAATTCTTAACCCCGCCAGCCCGCCAGGATCTCCAGGCACTGGCGATTCATCTCCCAGGCCCGTTCCAGACTGTCCGCCTCGGTATAGGCCCGCAGCTCCGGGGCATTGCCCGAGGGACGTAGGTGGGCGATCTCCCCCGTGGCGAAGGTCAGGCGTACCCCGTCGGTGGTGTCGATGGCCGCCACCGGGCCAAAGCAGGCCCCGAACAGTTCCTCCGCCGCCGCCAGGTCGCTGACGCCATCCCCGACGCTGAGGGGGTGCAGACGCGCCTGGCTAAGCGCCGTGGGAAAGTCCTTGAGCCGATCGCTGGCGGTGAAGCGGGGTGGCAGGCTGGACGCCAGGGCGGAGAGGCTCAGGCCCTGGTCCCGGGCCGCGAGCAGCAGGGCGATCGGTACCAGGAGGGCATCCCGGGTCGGCAGGGCTGGCAGGCGGCGACCGTCACGGACCAGATCGGTGGCGGTGAGGAAGCCACCATTGGCCTCGTAGCCAACCACCGGGGCCAGCCCCGCGGCCTTGAGGGCCGCCATGCCCTCGATGACGTAAGGCGAGCCGATCCGGGTGCGGCGCACGGCCCGGAACCAGCCGGTCTTTTCCAGGGCGGTGTTGCAGCTCACCGGCGTCGCCACCCCTTGCGCGCCGAGGTGGCGGGCGCAGAGGATGCCGGTGATATCACCACGCAGCCATTCGCCCCGCTCGTCGCTGATCAGGGGCCGGTCACCATCGCCATCGGCGGAGACCAGGGCCTGATAACATCCGGTCGCCGCCCATTCCCGGCCCAGGCGCGCGTCTTCGGGGCGGATGGCCTCGGTATCCACGGGGATGAAGACCTCCGACCGGCCTAGCCGCTCGACCCTGGCGCCGAGCCCGGTCAGCACCTCGTACAGGGCCTCCCGGACCACGCTGGAGTGCTCGTAGAGCCCGATGCTCATCCCCGCCAGGCAACCGGCGGAAAAGAAGTCCAGATAGCGGGCCACGTAGGCCCGGTAACCCGCGGGGTCCTCCGCCGGCAGGGGGCGGGCGGCAGCGGGCATCAGGTCCCCCTCCGGGGTGAAGAGGCCCGGGGGAAGCGCGACGGTTTGAGCGCGAATCCCGGCCTCGTCGGCCTTGAGGATCTCGCCCCCGGGCAGGTTGAACTTGATGCCATTGCGATCGTCGGGGATATGGCTGCCGGTGACCATGAGGCTCGGCAGTCCCTGGCCCAAACCAAAGGCGGCCAGCGCCGGGCTGGGGATCCGGCCGAGATACCGCGGCCGATGACCAGCGTCCGCCACCGCCTGGGCGCAGGCCTGGAGGATACGACCGGTACTGGGCCGATAATCACCCGCCAGGGCCACCTCACCCCCCGCCGGCAGCACGCCAATCGCCACGCAGTAACACAGGAACCCCAGGGTGTAGGCGTAACATACCCGGTCGGTCATGTCCTCCACCCGGCCCCGGGCCCCGCTGGTGCCGAACTGCACGCCGCTTTCCGTCATCAGATCACCGATCTGCATCCCCTGTCTCCTGGCAGTGAAGTGGTTGTGGTCCCGGCCAGCCAGGCCGGGACTCCCGTCGCTACCCTTTGGATTGTATACGTAACGCCTAGCGGTTTTCAGGCGGACGAGGGCAGGTCCGGTGGCGAGGGGCAAAGCCGGTGGCACAGCCGGGGGACGACAAGCCGCGCAACGGATACTAGAATGCAGGTGACCTCCACCCGTCCTCCACGGATCGGTCGATCGGTCGGTCGGGTGCCCAAGAATTTCTTCACCCCACAATCAACGCCATCAAGTAGGAGTCCCCCATGCTTGACAAGAGCCCCTACCAGCTTTTCGCCTCGGCGGCGGCTTTGAGCCTGGCCGGCCGCCATCCCGCCCCCACCCGCACCGCTGGTCTCGCCCCCACCCGCCCCCGCCGCGCCTCAGGTTCCCGCGGTCACCCCCCCGTTAGCCGCCGAGGCACCGGCGACCCCCGCGGCGCCCCCCGCCCCGGTTGAGGCGCTTTCGCCCGCGGTTCCCGCCGCCGAGGCACCCGCGGCCCCAGCGGCGGCCCCCAGCCCGGCCGAGAAGGCGCACGCGGCCCATGCCGCCCATGCCGAGGCCGCCATGAAGCGTATGGAGGAGCGCCAGGCCGAGATGCTGGCCAAGCGCAAGCAACGCTACGAGGAACTGCGCAAGCGCGCCGAGGCCGCCGGCCTCACCCTGCCCGAGACCCCGCCTTGGGAGGAGGCCGGTTTCACCCCACCGGAGATGCCGGCCATGCCGGAGATGCCCAGCATGCCGGAAATGCCCGCCTGGCCCGACCAGGCGGGC
>JAGVUH010000218.1 GCA_019136395.1 Gammaproteobacteria bacterium | reverse complement strand
AAGGTTGGGCTGCCAGAATGACTTCTCGTTAGTGCACCAGGGAGAAGTCACCATGTCCGGCATCCTTGCATCATCCAACAAGACGGCAGCCCACAAGACATCCCCCGTTGAGACCTCCCCGAAAACAGGTCTGGTCGCCCTGTTGACCCTCCTGCTGCCACTCAGCCTCGCCGTGGGCGCGGCCAGTGCCGCCGGGGCCCCGAAGGTCCCGGCCAACGTGGCCAAGGAGACCCGTGGTTACGCGCCCAGGACGACCTATTACGACGGATATTTCGGGCTCTCCGCACGGACCCGCAATGCCCAGCGTCTATCCCATCGTCTGGGCGCGAAGCAGGAACCGGCACCGGGCACCGCGGGGGAAGTGGACAAAACGCGATAGCCACCCGGGTGGCAAACCCGTGGCCGCGGAGCGGTATAAAACGCGATCGCCACCGGGGCGCTAAGCCCATGGCCGCGGAGCGGTTCAAAACGCGATCGCCACCTGAGCGGTAAACCCATTGCCGCTGTTACCGGTCCCCCCCTCCCCCGCGCCGTAGTCCTGATCACGGACGTACTCGAGTTGTAAGATTGTGTAGTCGTAGATCTCCAGATTGAAGGTCACCAGCCCCCGGGCCGCGGGCAATTCCAGGGCCAGGGCCTCGGCGCTGCCCTGGTAACCCACGGCAATCTGAGCAGGCTTGCTGAATAGATCGAAACCGTAACCCGCCTCCAGCATCCAGGCGGAAGGCTGCTGCTCCGCCAGGGCCTCACCGGCGCCCAGGTCGAACTGCTCGGTCGCGGTGACGTATTCACCGATGAGGGTCCAGGGACCGGCCTCGAAGAGCAGGCTTGCCGCCAGGCCACCCACCCGGTCGTCATCCTCCACCACCTCGCGCAGGCTGTCGGCATCGCCCAGGTCACTGAGGTAGCCCAGGGCCAGGGTCATGGGATGGGTCCCGATCTGGGCGGCATAACCCACCTCCAGACCCCACTCGTTGCCGCGCTGGCCGTCCTCTTCGTGCTGCTCACCCTCGAAGGCATAGGCGGCGCCAAAGAATTGGTCGAGTTCGAAGCCCACCGCCCCGGCGATCTCCCGGGTCTCGCCCAACTCCAGGGTCAGCGGGTCCGAGACCATGTTGGACTCATAACGGCCGAAGGGGAGATAGAACTGACCACCGTCGACGAACCAGGTTCCCTCCGGGGGACCGACCCGCAGTTGGGCCACGTCCAGTTCCAGGGGCGCCCGACCGTTGTTCTCGTAGAGACCGCTGGCCTGGACCTTGACCCAGGGGTGGGGCTGGAAGGTCATCATCAGCTCCAGAGTGGAGATGATCCCCTCGTCCTCACTGGGGCCTGCATAGGGTTTGGTGTAGACCCAGCCGGCCTCGATCAGGCCATTGAGTTGCAGATAGGGATAGGACTGCTCACCCGTGGCGTCCTGGGGCGGGAAGCGCAGGTGGTCGTCATCCTCGCCCGCGACGGGGACCGCCTCCGCTTCAGCCTCCGCCGACGGTTCAGGGGGCCGAACATGCTTGGGATCTTGACCGAAGGAGGTCCGCGCCGCGGGGGCGGGGATGGCCGTGGGAGCGGAGGCCCCCGGGGCGGTGTTATCGGGAGTGGTGGTCTCGGCGGCCAGCGAGGTCGGTCCAACCAAAGGCACCAGAGCGAGACAGGCCAGTCTCGCGGGCATCAGTCGGAAATGGACGGGGGAGACGGAAGGGCGCCGGGACATTGGGTCAATCCTAATTTGGGGGTTACAGCTAGAGTGAACGGGGGGGCAAGGGGTCAGCGCCTCAGGCTAACCTTGCCATTGATAGACCTCGATCGGGGTGCTGCCACACTGGGTGCAACCCCGGCATTTCTCGGCTTGCAGACAAGTGACCTTGCCTTTGCGCTGCCAGATCTCGAGCATGCCGCGGACCAATTCGCGGTCCGCGGCGAAATAGGCGGCGATCTCACCGAGGGTCGCCTGCTGGTGGTCGAGAAGAAAATGCTTGAGATCGGTGAGGGTCATACCTCGACTCCTCGGGCATCGATGAGACGCTCGCTCATACGCAGGCAGAGTTCCCGGGTCGTGCGGTCGAGAGCGGCAGTCTCGGCCAACCGCTCCGGCAGCCCAGCGGCCTGGTGGCCGGCCTGAATGCATCCGGTCAGGTCATGACGAAGCAAAAGGGCCAGGGCCCCGGTGGTGAGATCGCGGTTGGACATGGACGAACTTCTCCTGGTTGTCATCCTGGGCATGGACCTCGGCATGGGCGCGCGGGATGGAGTTGGAGCCGAACACCAGATCGACCCGCGGCGCCGTGTCGCCGTATCTTGCTGCACGGCCCTCGCTAGGCATGGACGGTTGCAACCGGTCCGGTTGGCGTTTCTCCCTGGCGGCTGGACCAAAGCTTCATCCCGAGCAACACCAGGCCCAGGGTCAGCAGGATGCCCAGGGTCCAGGAGAGGGATTGCAACGGGTGCTGGCCAAAGGTGGCGAGCTGGTAGTAGAGGGTGGCGACGCCATAGCCCATGCCGGTGGACCAGAGGGCGATGAAGCTAGCCCAGCGCAGGTTCGCCTCGCGGTAAACGGCGCCCAGCACCGCCACGCACGGGAAGTAGAGCAGCACCAGCAGCAGGTAGGCGAAGGCGCCGGCGGTACCGTCGAAGAGCTTGGCCATGGCGCCGAAGGTGCCCGCGTCCACTTCCTGGGCCGCGGCGGCGGCCTGGACGTCACTCACGTCGCCGATATTCAGCCCCAGGGGGTCCAGGGCGGCATCGGCCAGGCCGGCAAGGTTGGCGGGGAGGGTGGCGAAGGCCTCGCCCACGGCCGCCACCAGATCAAAGCTGGTCTCGGCCGTCGCGGTGGTGGCGGCCTCTGCCTGATCCGCCGGGGCCCGCTCTGCGCCATGCGCCGCGGCATGGCGGGAATAGAGGGTGTCCAGGGTGCCCACCACCGCCTCCTTGGCGAGGATGCCGGTGAACACGCCTACGGCGGCGGGCCAGTTGTCCTCCTTGAGACCGATGGGGGCGAAGACGGGGGTGATGCCCTGACCCACCGCCGCCAGCACCGACTGGTCGTCCTCCTGGTGGCCGAAGCTACCGTCGGTGCCCAGGCTGCTGAGCAGATTGAGCACCAGAACCATGGGAACGATGATCTTGCCGGCCTTGAGGATGAAGCCCTTCAGGCGCTCCCAGGTGTGCAGCGCCAGCCCCTTCAATGTGGGCAGGTGGTAGCTGGGCAGTTCCATGATGAAGTGGGAGCCGGCAACCGGGAGCAGGGTGGACTTGAGGGCCGCGGCGGTGAGCACGGCCACTACCACGCCGATGACATAAAGGAGGAAGACCATGTTTTGGCCACCGACCGGGAAGAAGGCCGCGGCGAAGAGGGCATAGACCGGCAGCCGGGCGCCGCAGGACATGAAGGGCGTCATGGCCATGGTCATGAGCCGGTCGCGAGGGTTCTCCAGGGTCCGGGTGGCCATGACCGCCGGGACGTTGCAGCCGAAGCCGACGATCAGGGGGACGAAGGACTTGCCCGGCAGCCCCATGGCGCGCATTAGACGGTCGACGACGAAGGCGGCGCGGGCCATGTAGCCCGAATCCTCCAGGAAGGACAGAAACAGGAAGAGGCAGGCGATGACCGGGATGAAGGTGGCCACCGTCTGGATGCCGCCGCCGGCGCCGTCGGCGATGAGCACGCGCAGCCAGTCCGAGGCGCCCAGGCCGGTCATGACCTCGCCCAGACCGTCCACCAGCAGGGCCCCGAACAGCAGGTCGAAGAAGTCGATGAAGGCCCCGCCCAGGTTGATGGTGAAGAGGAACATCAGGTACATGACCGCCAGGAAGATCGGCAGCCCCAGGACGCGGTTGAGCACCAACCGGTCCAGGGCGCGCGTCAGGCTGGCCCCCGGCCGCGCCTGACGCTGGATGACCTGTCCGGCGACGGAACCAATGAACTGATAGCGGGCGTCGGCGGCGAGGATGTCCATCTCCTCGCCCAACTCGGCCTCGATCTGGCGGCGCAGGGCGCTGGCCTCCGCCAGGGTGTGGGGGCTGGCGAAACCGGGCGCGGCCGTGTCGCCCTCCAGTAGCTTGAGGGCGGTCCAGTCCGGGCGGGGGGCGCCTGGACGCTGACCGTCCAGTTCACCCGTCAGTTGGGCCACCGCCGCCTCGATCGGCGCGGGGTAACTCATGCGCACCTGGGGATGGGCCGGGCGACCCTTGGCCAGCAGGGCCTTGAGGTCCTCCACCCCCTGGCCGGTGCTGGCGCTCATGGGCACCACCGGGCAATCGAGCAGGTGCGCCAGGGCCGCCGCATCGACTCCATGGCCCTTTTTAGCCGCCGCGTCGACCATGTTCAGGGCCACCACCATGGGCCGCCCCAGTTCCAGCAACTGGGTGGTGAGGTAGAGATTACGCTCCAGGTTGCTGCCGTCGAGGATGTTGACGATCAGGTCCGCCCCGTCGGAGAGCACGAAGTCGTGGGTCACCTGCTGGTCGAGGGTGGTGGCGCCGGGGATGGCGTCCATGGCATAGACGCCAGGCAGGTCCACCACCTCCACCTCCTGGCCCTGGAAGCGATAGTGGCCGGACTTACGCTCCACCGTGACCCCGGGCCAGTTGCCCACGGTCTGCCGTGCTCCGGTGAGGGCATTGAAGAGGGTGGTCTTGCCGCAGTTGGGATTGCCTACCAGGGCGATGGTCAGGTTCGCGGAGGGCATGCGACTACTCCGAAAGCCAGCCGCGTTGCACCTGCAAGACCTCCGCCTCGTCCTTGCGCAACGAGAGGCTGTAACCGCGGACCTCGACCTCTACCGGATCACCCAGGGGCGCCAAGCGGGTGACGCGGATTTCGGTGCCGGGGGTCAACCCCATGGTGAGCAGGCGGTGGCGGTAGCCGGGGCATCCCGCGGCGTAGCCGCTGACGCGGGCCCGTTCGCCGACTTTGAGGGTCTTGAGGGTGGTGTACATGGGCAGTCTTTCGGTGTCTGGTTGGGCGAAATGGCGGGTGGATCGGAATTGATCCACTTTCTTAATGATAAATGATCTCATTAACGGATGCCAATCGCATGGATCACGAATTCAGTCAGCATGGTCCGCGCTGCCGATGCCAGTTCGCGGGCATTGACGGTCGAGAAAGTGCGTCTGCGCCAGAACTGGCTGACGCCGCGGCCAGAGTCGGACACCATTGGGGCTTTGCGGGGACCCCGGTGGCACTTGCTGCCGATGGAGTCTTAAGGATCGCTTAAGCCTGGCTTGTTAGTTTCCCGCCTCGGTCAGCCGGTTTCCCGGCGCGCTCCTCTCCGCTCGAGGTTCATCATGTCCTTACCCCGCTCCCTGTTGATTCCCGGGTTATTGTTGCCGGCCCTGGTCG
>JAGVUH010000542.1 GCA_019136395.1 Gammaproteobacteria bacterium | reverse complement strand
CCACGCCGGTGGACCCTAACCCCTTTCGGGACCTGGCCCCGCCGTTGACGAGAGACCCATGCGTTACGAGACCGACGACCTGCGCATCCGCGCCATGAAGCAGTTGATCGCGCCAGAGGACCTGATCCGCCTCTATCCGCTGACGGATGCCATCTCCGCCACCGTCCACCATACCCGGCGGTCGATCCGCGACATCCTTCACGACGAGGATGACCGCCTGCTCGTGGTCGTCGGACCCTGCTCGGTCCATGACGTCACCGCAGCGCGGGACTACGCCGAGCGCCTGCGCCCGGTGCGCGACCGCCTGGACAAGGACCTGCTGGTCGTTATGCGCGTCTACTTCGAGAAGCCGCGCACCACCGTGGGCTGGAAGGGTCTCATCAACGATCCCTATCTGGACGGCAGCTTCGAGATCAACGAGGGCCTCAAACTGGCCCGCTCCCTGCTGGTGGATATCAATGGTCTGGGGGTGCCGGCGGGAACCGAGTTTCTCGATCTCATCAGCCCCCAATACATCGCCGACCTCATCAGTTGGGGGGCCATCGGCGCCCGCACCACCGAGAGCCAGGGCCACCGGGAACTCTCCTCCGGCCTGTCCTGCCCGGTGGGCTTCAAGAACGCCACCAGCGGCAGCCTCCGCATCGCCCTGGATGCCATGCACGCTGCCGCCCATCCCCACCACTTTCTGTCGGTGACCAAGGAGGGTCGCTCGGCCATCTTTGCCACCGCCGGCAACCCGGATACCCATGTCATCCTGCGCGGTGGTAATCGCCCCAACTATGACACCGAGAGTGTCAACATGGCGGCGGATGAAATGGAAGATGCCGGCCTGCGACCGCGCATGATGATCGACTTCAGCCACGCCAACAGCCGCAAGAAGCCCCAGAAGCAGGTCGACGTGGGCCGCGACGTCGCTGGCCAGGTTGCCCGGGGCGACCGCCGTATCATCGGCGCCATGATCGAGAGTCACCTCGTCGCCGGTCGCCAGGACTGGCGCCCCGATACCGAATTGACCTATGGCCAGAGCATTACCGATGCCTGCATCGGCTGGGATGATACCGAGCCCCTGCTGGAGGAACTGGCCGAGGCCGTCCGCCGGCGGCGGACGGTGGCCTAAGGCACGGCGACCCCCCGCGCTGGTTGCCGTGCGGAGGTCCTTTCCCTCGCTTAACCATGGAGGGGTTAGCCCGGCAAACCCGGTGAGGGAAGGGTGCAAGTCAGATCCTGGGGGTTGAGGGGCCGATCTTCGCCATGAATGCCAGGGATACCAAGGGTCGCAACCAAGGAGGACCGATGGAGATTTCCGTTGCCCATCTTGTGGTGCGCTTCCTGGAATATCTGGGGGTGGATACCCTCTTCGGCATGCCCGGGGCCCATATCCTGCCGGTTTACGATGCCCTTCTTGGTTCCCGGGTGCGGAGCATCCTGGTCAAGCATGAACAGGGCGCCGCCTTCATGGCGGCCGGACTGGCGCGGGTCAGCGGCGGGGTCGGGGCCTGTATCACCACGGCGGGACCCGGGGCCAGCAATCTGGCCACCGGCATCGCCCATGCCTACGCGGACCGTCTGCCAGTCATCGCCATCACCGCCGAGGCCCCGACCCTGATCTTCGGTCGCGGCGCGCTCCAGGAGAGCTCGGGGGAGGGGGGCAGTATCAATCAGACGGCGCTCTTTTCCGGCATCACCCGCTATCACAAGCTCATCGAGCGGACCGACTACCTGGCGACCGTGCTCAACCAGGCGGTGCGACCTCTGCTGCTGGACGAGGTGGGTCCCGTGGTCCTCAGCATCCCCGTCAACATCCAGCGGGAGATGGTAAGCGCCGAGATCCTCGACGCCCTGCCGGATGTCGGGCGCCTGCGCCTGCACCGGCCCGAGGTGGCACCCGCGACGGTCGCGGCCTGCGCGGCCTTGCTGGGGCGGGCCCGGCGGCCCCTGGTGGTGGCGGGCTATGGCTGCACCCAATCCCGGGAGGCGCGGGAGGCGTTGCAAGCGCTGAGCGACCGGCTGAAGATTACCTGGAGCGGGAGGCGGATCTGGTCCTGATGCTGGGGGCCGGCTACAACGAGCGCACCAGCTACCTGTGGCATAAGGGCCTGCTGGAGGGCAAGACCCTCATCCAGGTGGACCGCAACTCCTCCCAATTGGAAAAGGTTTATCGGGCGGACCTGGCCATCCAGGCCGATCTGGGGCGCTTTCTGCCCGCCCTGGAGGCCGCCTGTCAGTCGCTGCCGCCCAAGGAGGCGCCGGACCTGGCCGCCTTCAAGGCGCGCCGCGACGGGGAGGCGGAGGAACGGGGCGAGCGGGTCTTCGACGCCCGTTTCGATCGGGTCAAGGCCTTTTTCGGGCTGCTGGAAGCGCAGTTCGGCGAGGGCGTGGTCCTGATCGACGACAACATCCTCTTCGCGCAGAACTGGTTCAGGACCCGGCCCCAGGACCTCTACGTCCCCAATACCGGGGCCTCCTCCCTCGGCCATGCAATTCCGGCGGCCATCGGCGCCAGGCTCAAGACCGGCAAGCCGGTCTTCGCCATTTTGGGGGATGGCGGTTTCCAGATGTGCTGCATGGAGATCATGACGGCGGTCAACTACCAGATTCCCCTCAATATCCTGCTGTTCAACAACCAGACCCTGGGCCTGATCCGCAAGAATCAGTACCAGCAGTTTGAGGGGCGTTTTCTGGATTGCGACTTCGTCAACCCTGACTTCGCCCTGCTGGCTGCCTCCTTTGGTATCCGGCATTTTCGGATCGCGGACGAAGCGGATGGCGAGGCCCTGTTTCAGCGCTTGGACCTGAGGTCCGGGATCAACCTCATCGAGTTCATCCTCGACCGGGATGCCTATCCCAACTACGTAACTCACCGTTAGGAATTCTCCAACCAAAAACTTGACCACATCACCCAGGTCTCCCTCTCTCCCCAACCTCTCCCCCGCAGGGGGAAGGGCAAAGGGCGCCCGTGGTAGTCGAAGTAAATGGGTAACAAGTCCGCGCCGCCGGCGGGAAAGAGGGGCTAAGCGCCCCCGAGGTGGTTGAAGACCCTCGGTGGCAGAAGGGTTCCCGCGGCAGGAAGACGCCTCCAATATGATTCATCATCTGGGGTGTGGCGAGACCAGCCCTGAAAGATAGGCGGCAGCCATGGCATCCCATCCCATTCCCAAACTGCTTCGAGTGGCCGCGGAAAATCCCGAACTCCTGGAGGGGGGCGCCGCGGACCTTGGGCACCTCGAAGTTGGGGCCCTGATCGATCGTTACCACGACCTTTTTCCCCGCATCGAGCCCCTGATGTGGGCGGCCAGTGACGGGGACTTTTCCCGCTGGCTGGCGACCTACCAGGCCCTGTTCCGCGAGCAGCAGGCCCTGATCGACGCCCATGGCGGGGTGGTCCAGGCCCGTTTCATCATCGCCATCCCCATCGCGGATCGACCCGATCATCTCCAGCTCTGTCTAGAGAGCATCCTCCAGCTCTGCCTGGCTTACGGGTATGGCGGCAGGGGGCCGAAGGGTTTATTCAAGCGGGTCAGCGTCGTCGTGGCGGAGGACAGCCGGGACCCGGCCAATCGCGAACGGCATCGGACGCTGGTGGCGGACTTCCGCCGGCGGGGGCTCGATGCGCATCATTTCGGGCTCGAGGCCCAGTACGAAAGCTTGATGGCGATCCCGGCGGCCCAGCGCCGCGAATTGGCCGGTCTGCTGACGGATCAGCCCGCCGCGGCCTTCCATCACAAGGGGCAGGCCGCCACGCGCAATCTCAGCTACCTGAAAATGGTGGAGTTGGCCCGGCCAGGAGAGGAGACGCTCTTCTTCCTGATGGACAGCGATCAGCGTTTCCTGGTCAACCGTGCCGCCACGGCCGGGGAAACAATCGTCCCGGCGCTAAACTACTTCCATTATATCAACCGGATCTTCCAGACCGGCCGGGTGGACGTGCTGACGGGGAAGCTGGTGGGTGATCCCCCGGTTTCGCCCGCCGTCATGGGTGTCAACCTGATGGGCGACCTGGCGGCCTTCCTGCGGGAGATGGCGGCCAGGGACCCCGCCGCCGCCTGCGAATTCCATGGGGCCGGGGGCGTCCTGGCGGGGGAAGCGGCCTATCACGACCTGGCAGCCCTCTTCGGCTACGAGACCAGGCGCGATCCTTGCGCCTACTCCTGTCCGTTGCCCGGGGTTCATACCAACGCCGACTGTCTCGCACGGTGAGCACCTGACCCGCCGGAGCCTGTTCCGCTACGGCGGTTCCTTCATGGCCGTGGAACCCGCCCGGACCCTCTACCCGGGCAACTACATCGTCAACCGCGCCGGGCTGAGGTACATCATCCCCTTCGGCCAGCTTCGGCTACGCATGTCGGGTCCCACGGCGGGTCGTCTCATTCAGGCGGAGATCGGCCCCCGGTTTGCCTCCGTCAACCTGCCCATGCTCCATCAGCGCACCACCCCCCGTGGTGCCGCGAACGACTTCCGGCCCGGCGTGGAGGGAAGGGGCCGGTCAGCCGTGGATATCAGTGACGAGTTCGAACGCCAGTTCTTCGGCGACCTGATGCTCTTCAGCGTCGTCGACTGGCTAAAGGCGCGTACCCTGGAGGAACTGACCGATGCCGCGGCCCTCGGCGAGGTGGTGGAGCGAACCGAGTCGCGGCTGCTGGCCCTCTACGGAAGCAATCAGGCTTCTATAGATGAGCAACGACGTGAGCTGGAAACCTGGCTCGCCTCAGCCCCGCCTTGGTGGTCATCGCGCCCGGCCATGGCAGACCTGTTGGCCTTCGTCGGCAATATCGAACGAAATTTCGGCGAGGCATCCGTCGCCTGGCAACGCATCCGCGATCCCTCGCATCGGGCCTGGCGTCGGGGCCAGATCATCGCCGCCCTCGGCCGTTACCGCCAGGAACGGGCCGCCTGGGACCGGTTATGGACGGATGACGGCGGGATGGGTGGATGGGGGGGCTGAGCGAGGGCGGACACGACCGTCAAACCGCCTTGTCGGCTTTCGCGCTCCCAACCCCGCCAGACACCACCCAGGCCTCACCGGGTTGGCAGGAATGACTGGCTGCGGAATGACTGACTGCGGCGCTCCGAATACGACTGGGCGCAAGATCTCAGTTTGCCAATTCCTTAAGTTCCACTGCCCGGGCCTGGGCCATCAGGGTCTGGCGACAAGCTCGGTAGGCCTCCCGGGCCTGGGTCTGGAGTGCCGGGGATAGGGCGATATCCTCGTAACGCCATTCCCGCGGGAGAATGGCGCCGCTGGTGATGGCGGGGGAGGAATCGCCCGCCCGGGCCAGGCCCGTGCGGGAAAAGCGCCGATATTCCCCCCGGAGCGGTGAGCCCAGTTCCAGCCAGCGGGTGAGGGTGGCCAGCAGGGACTGGGGTCGTTCCATCAGGCATTCGGCATCGAAATAGTGGTAGCGCCCCGGCCAGGCCGTGGCGAAGGCTTCCAGCCACGCCAGTCGCTCGACGTAATAACCGCAGGCCCCTTCCGGCTCGCCATAGGGGTCCACGGGCGATCGGCCGCGAAAGAGGTGGACGATGCTGGGGAGGGAACTGTCCGGCTCACGCAGGGCAATTAGCACCATGGCCTCCTCCTGGCCAATCCGGTCCAGAAGCAAGGGGTAGTCATTGTGCAGGAGCTTGTCGAAGAGGTAACGACCACCGGGTTTCAGGCCCTCTTCCCGCTGATAGGCGGCCTCCTGCAGGGCCAGGTCCTCTGGGGTGCGGTAACCACGGTGCATTTCATAGTAGCCGTCGATTTCCGGATGGGACCCGAGAAGATGGCCCAGCAGGCTGGTGTAGGCCCGCATATGGCTGATAAGGAAGATCCTGGAACGCATTGACGCGGTTCAGGGACGATGGCCGGCGATGGAGATCAGGTGTTGGAGATCAGGTGTAGGCAGAAGGTCCGGGTAACCACCTCAGCGCGAGTTGAGCGCCTCATCCGGCCAGTAACGGGACCCGGTGAGTTTGGCCGAGACCTTCCAGCCCTTGCCGGTCAGGATAAAGATGGCCTTGCCGTCCGTGAAACGTAGGGCGAGTTCTTCTCGCTCCTCCCCCATCATGGTGCCGACTTGGGCGGCCGCATCCAGTCCTCGGCTGACGAACTCATGGAAGCTGGCGGCATCCTCGAACAGCATCACCATTTGGGAGGCAAAGCCACCGAGGCCGAAGCTGAAGCCGGCGCCCGAGGTGGCCATTTTCATGTAGACCCGGTTGCCAGTGCGGGGGTCGACCGCGACCCCCCGTCCATAGCCAGCAACCACATAGAAGCTCGCTTCCCGCTTGTCGAAGACGGCGTATCCGGCGCTGCGATCGAATAGGGCGCGACTGCCCGGCTGCTCCGCGAAGAGGTGTATCAGGGTCTCCGCGGCCATCGCATCCAGCTTGGCACGGGTCGCCTCGGGAGTAGCCTCGTCTCGCAGGCTTTGCTGGGAGGAGTCGACGGTATCCTTGACGGCGTCAGTGGCCTTGCCGGCCACCGTTCCGGCGGCCTCCACGGCGTTGCCGGTGGCCGTACCGACGGCCTGCACGGCCTTGCCCGCGCCTTCCTTGATCCCCTGGAGGAGTTGCGCGGAGCCAATGACCGGCATAATGGCCAGCAACAGTGCCAGCGCCGGGTAGATGTTCTTTCGCTTCACGGTTATCTCACTAACTTTGATGAGGGATTTTGACGCACCCCTGATGTCGAAAGACGGAGCATATCTCATGCGTGCTCTTTCGAGTTGAATGGTTGGGGTGAAGCTGCCCGCCAATGATATGAGTTGGGCGGCTGAACAGCTTCCATCATCGTCGGGGTTGCGACTAACGGTGCGCTTGACGGTGCCTGATTGGCCTAGCCGCGCCTCCCACCGCTATACTTCGCCATAGGCTGATGCCGCCCCTTATCCCTTACCTTATTCGCATTGTCGGCCCTGATCACCCCCATGCCAGGTGCCCGCCCGGCCCCGACCGGCTTACCATCAATCACCCTCCAGCCACAGCAGTCCCTTCATGCCAAACGATTTTGATCCGCGCGCCATCGAGGCGGCGGCCCAGGCTTACTGGGAAGAGGCCCAGTCCTTCAAGGCGGTGGAAGATCCCAACCGCGAGAAGTTCTATTGCCTGTCCATGTTTCCCTATCCCTCGGGGAAGCTGCACATGGGCCATGTGCGCAACTACACCATCGGCGATGTCATCGCCCGCTATCAGCGCATGCGCGGCAAGAACGTCCTCCAGCCCATGGGCTGGGACGCCTTCGGCCTGCCGGCGGAGAACGCCGCCATCCAGCACGGCATCCCGCCCTCCCAGTGGACCCGCTCTAACATCGCCTACATGAAGGGTCAGCTCAAGCGGCTGGGCTTCGGCTACGACTGGGACCGGGAACTCGCCACCTGCGATCCGGACTACTACCGCTGGGAGCAGTGGCTCTTCGGTCGCCTGATGGAGAAGGGCCTGGCCTACCGCGCCAAGTCCATGGTCAACTGGGACCCGGTGGATCAGACCGTGCTCGCCAACGAGCAGGTCATCGACGGCAAGGGCTGGCGCTCCGGCGCCCCGGTGGAAAAGCGCGAGATCGAGCAATGGTTCGTGCGCATCACCGCCTACGCCCAGGAACTGCTGGACGCCCTGGAGGGCCTGGAGGGCTGGCCGGAGCAGGTGCGGGCCATGCAGCGCAACTGGATCGGCCGCTCCGAGGGCGTCCATATGGACTTCGGCATCCAGGGCACGGACGAGAAGCTGGGCATCTACACCACCCGCCCGGACACGGTCATGGGCGTGACCTACGTGGCCGTAGCCGCCGAGCACCCCCTTGCGCATCGCGCCGCCGCCACCGATCCCGCCCTGGCCGCCTTCATTGAGGAGTGCCGGCACGGCGGGGTCTCCGAGGCCGAGATCGAGACCATGGAAAAGAAGGGACACCCTCTCGGCATTAACGCCCTCCATCCCATCACCGGCGAGCCGGTACCCATTTTCGCCGCCAATTTCGTCCTCATGGGCTATGGCACCGGCGCCGTCATGGCCGTCCCAGCCCACGATCAGCGTGACTGGGAGTTCGCCGAGAAGTACGGCATCCCCAAGCGGCAGGTCATCTTCAGCGCCGATGGTTCCCCCTGCGGCATCGAGAGCGGCGCCTACGTGGAGAAGGGCCTCCTCGCCCAGTCAGGCCCCTTCGATGGCCTTGATTTCGCCCAGGCTTTCACCGCCATCGCCGACTGGCTGGAGGTTCGGGGCAAGGGCGGGCGCCAGGTCAATTTTCGGCTGCGCGACTGGGGCGTCTCCCGCCAGCGCTACTGGGGCTGTCCCCTGCCGGTGATCCATGGCGCCGATGGCCAGGTGCGGGCCGCGACCGCGAGCGAACTACCGGTGCGCCTGCCGGAGGACGTGGTGGTGGATGGCTCCGGCTCACCCCTCAAGAAGATGCCGACCTTCTCCGCCCTGCCCAACGGCGAGACCCGCGAGACAGACACCTTCGATACCTTCTTCGAGTCTTCCTGGTACTTCGCCCGCTATTGCTCGCCGAATAGCGACACCGCCATGCTCGATGAGCGCGCCCGCTACTGGCTGCCGGTGGACCAATATGTCGGCGGCATCGAGCATGCCGTGCTGCACCTGCTCTACGCCCGCTTCTTCCACAAGCTGATGCGCGACGAGGGGCTGGTGGCCTGCGACGAGCCCTTCACCAACCTCCTCACCCAGGGCATGGTGGTGGCCGAGACCTGGTACCGGGAGGACGATCAGGGTCGCAAGCACTGGTTCAACCCCGCGGATATCGAGGTGGAGCGGGACGAGCGCGGCCGCCTGCTGCGGGGCCGCCTCAAGGCCGACGGACTGCCGGTGACCTTCGGCGGCATCGAGAAGATGTCCAAGTCGAAGAACAACGGCGTCGATCCCCAGACCCTGACCGATCGTTATGGTGCCGACACGGTGCGCCTCTACACCATGTTCACCTCGCCGCCGGACCAGTCCCTGGAGTGGAACGACGAGGGGGTCGAGGGGGCGTCCCGCTTCCTCAAACGGATCTGGGCCCTGGCCCAGGATGACCGGCAGGAGGGTCGGGAGGCCAGCACCAGCCTTGAGCCGGGCGCGGCGCGCTACGAGATCCATGCCGCCCTGCGCAAGGCCCTCTACGACTACGAGCGCCACCAGTTCAACACCGTGGTCTCGGCCTGCATGACCATGGTCAACGCCCTGCACAAGCTGGACCGGGACGGGGAGGGCGTCGCGGTCCGGCGAGAGGGCTTGGGCATCGTCCTGCGCCTGCTGGCCCCTATCGCCCCCCATGTCACCCATCATCTCTGGCGGGAGCTGGACTATGGCGAGGACATCCTCATGGCCCCCTGGCCTCAGGTGGACGAGGCCGCCCTGCACCGGGACACCATCGAATACGTGGTTCAGGTCAACGGCAAGGTCCGCGGCCAGATCCAGGTGTCGGTGGACGCCGCCAGGTCCGCTATCGAGCAGGCGGCGATCGGCAGCAACGCTTCATCGGGGACGGCCAGGTGCGCAAGGTGATCCTGGTGCCTGGCAAGCTGGTCAATCTGGTGGTGACATGAGGACGCTGGGGTCGATCCTGCCGCTGCCGTTGACGTCGACGCTGCCGCCATTGCCACGGCTGCTAGTGCTGTCACTGAGCCTGATCCTCCTCAGCGCCTGCGGGTTTCACCTGCGTGGGGCCGTGGACATCCCGCCCAATCTCCTGCCGGTCTTCGTGGAGGCGGGCGGCGGCTCCCTGGTGGCTAACCAACTCCGGGACCAGTTCCAGCTCTCCGCCATCCCCCAGGCCCCCTCCGCCCGGGAAGCCCGCGCCATCGTGCGCATCCTGGGCGAGTCCCGCCGCTCCCGGGTCGGGGCCCTGGACCGCAACGGCAAGATCATCGCCACCGAGATCTTCCTCGATGTCCGCTTC
>JAGVUH010000664.1 GCA_019136395.1 Gammaproteobacteria bacterium | reverse complement strand
GCCCGCTGCCCTTGGCCTGATACAGGGCCTGGTCGGCGTCGTGCAGCAGGGCGTCGATGTTGCGGGTATCCGGCGTCCGGGAGGCCAGGCCGCAACTGATGGTGCAGCTCAGGGTCCCCGCCTCCAGGGGGATGACCAGATTAGCCACCGCCTGACGGATCCCGTCCATGGCCGCCAGGACGCCATCCGGATCGGCGCTGGGGAACAGGATGGCGAATTCCTCCCCCCCCAGACGGCCGAAGACCGCCTCGGGGGGGAGTTGCTCGCCGATGGTGTCGGCGACCAGCCGCAGGACCTGGTCGCCCACCGCGTGGCCGTGGCGATCGTTCACCTGCTTGAAATGGTCGATGTCGAGCATGACCGCCTGCAAGTCCCCCGGGGCCTCGAACAGGGCCGTCGCCAGATCAAAGAAGCGCCGGCGGTTGGCGATGCCGGTCAGGGCGTCGAAGTAGGCGAGGTCATGCAAGCGCTGCATGAGGAACTTCAGCTCCAGATGGGTCTTCACCCGGGCCAGCAGTTCCATGGGGCGAAAGGGCTTGGTGACATAGTCCTTGCCGCCGACCTCGAAGGCGCGACTGATGGCGGTCTCGTCGCTCATGGCGGAGATGAAGATGACCGGGATGGCCCGAGTGCGCTCGTCAGCCTGGAACTGACGACAGAGTTCGAAGCCATCGATGTCCGGCATCATGATGTCGAGCAGGATCAGGTCGACGGGGGAATGGTCCAGGATCCGCCAGGCGCTGGCGGCGTCGGTGACATCCCGCACGTCATAGTCCTGGAGGAGACTGGTGAGAATATCCAGGTTGTCGACCTTGTCGTCGACGGCGAGGATGATGGGGGTGTTGCCATTCATGTCGGTTGGTTTGGCCTCAGCGGTCCTGCCATTGGCGCATCACTTCCTGTGCCTGGGGCAGATGGTCCAGAAAGAGCGCGACCAGGGTCGGATCAAAATGCTGGCCGGCCTGGTCACGGAGATAAGCGACCGTATCCTCGAAGGGCCAGGGCTGCTTGTAGGGGCGCGGGGAGTTCAGGGCGTCGAAGACATCGGCGATGGCGGCGATCCGGCCCTCGATGGGGATCTCCTCACCGGCCAGGCCCCGCGGGTAGCCCGTGCCATCCCACCTTTCGTGGTGGGTCAGGGCGATGGTGCGGGCCATCTCGAACAGCCGCGACTTACCCTGGTGTTCGCCGATGATCCGGGCCCCGGTCTCGCAGTGCTGCTTGATGATCGCCATTTCCTCGGCGGTCAGCTTCCCGGGCTTGAGCAGGATATGGTCGGGGGTGCCGATCTTGCCGATGTCGTGCATAGGCGCGGCATTGAACATGAGGCGGCACTCCTCCTCGTTCCAGCCGCTGGCGCGGGCCAGGAGTTGGGTGAAGTGGGACATGCGGATGACGTGCAAGCCCGTCTCGTTGTCCTTGAACTCGGCCGCCCGCCCGAGCATCTGCAGGGCATGGAGACGCGAGTCCAGCAGGTCTGCATGGATCAGGTCGATCCGCTCCTGGAAGGCGCGGTTCTGGTCACTCAGGGCGAGGTGGGTCCTGACCCGGGCCAGGGCGACGGTCGCCCGCACCGGCTTGGTGATGTAGTCCACCGCCCCCAGGCTGAAGCCCTTGACCTCGTCGACCTCCTCGGTCATGGCGGTGCAAAAGATTACCGGGATATCGCGCCACCGGGGGTCCGCCTTGATCTGCTCGCAGACGCTATAGCCGTCCATGCCCGGCATCATCACGTCCAGGAGCACCAGATCGGGTTTCTGCTTGAGGAGGGTGGCCAGGGCATCGGCCCCGGACTTGGCGAAGGCCAGGTCATAGTCGTTCTTGAGGATTTGCCGGAGCAGATTCAGGTTCGCCGGCTCGTCGTCGACGATCAGGATCTTTTGCTTGCTATTCATCGTCCGTACTGCCTTTTCGGAGGGTGGCTCTCAAGCGTTGGGCATGGCTGGCGGCCTCGGCGAAGTCGAAGCCGTCCAACAGTTCCTCCAGCGGCTGGAAGGTATCCGGGTCGAGGGCCTCCCGCAACCCCTGGATCACCTCGTCGTCCAATTCCGCCCTGTCGAGGGCCAGGATGAGGCGGTCGAGCAGGCCGGTGATGCCCTCGACATCCAGGCATTGGCCACCCCTGGCGCCGCCGTCTGCCGCGGCCGCCTCGGCCGCCGGGGACTGGTCGAGCACCTCCAGGTCCCGCGCCAGCCGCGCCAGGCTGGCGCCCAGTTGCTCCATCAGGCTGGCGCAGGCGTGATCCCCGGCCTTGAGCTTGGTCTCAATGGCGTTGCTCAGCGTCGGCACCTCCCGCACGCCCAGGTTCGCCGTGACCCCCTTGAGGGTGTGCAGGAGCAGCCGGGCGTCCTCGTCGGCCCCGGTCGCCAGCAGGCGGGCGAGGCGGGCATGGACATCGGCGTAGTCCTTGCCGAGCTTGAGCAGGGCCTTGCGGTAGACCAGGGGGTCGTTCCACAGGGCCAGGCCGGCCTGGAGGTCGATCATCTCCAGACCCAGGCCCGCCAGGTGCTCCCCATGGATCTCCGCGCCGACGGGGGCGTGGGGGAAGGAGGGAAAGTGCCGGGCAATCTTCTGGTAGAGGTCGGCGAAATCGATGGGCTTGCCGACGAAATCATCGGCCCCCGCGTCCAGGCAGAGTTGCCGGTCACTGTCGAGGACGCTGGCGGTGAGCATGATGATGGGCAGATGCGCCCCCGTCGCCTCTTCACCGCTACGGATGGCGCGGATGGCGTCGAAGCCGTTCATGACGGGCATGTGGGCGTCCATCAACACCAGATCGAAGGCCTGCTCGTCCAGCCGGGCCAGGGCCTCGCGGCCGTTTTCGGCGATGGTGACCAGGTGATGGCGCTGGGCCATGCGCCGCACCACCAGCTCCTGGTTGAGCTGGATGTCCTCCACCAGCAGGATCTTGAGCGGCCGGGTCCAGCGATCGGCCTTGGCCTGGTCCGCGTCCGCGCCCGCGCACTCGGTGATGCCGGTCGCGGTGGGCAGGGGGACGACAAAGTGGAACTGGCTGCCGACCCCCTCCTGGCTTTCGACCCAGATCCGCCCGCCCATTTCCTCGACGATGCCGCGGCAGATGGCGGTGCCCAGGCCGGTGCCGCCGAACTTGCGGGTCGTCGATTGATCGGCCTGGGAGAAGCGCTCGAAGATCTTGCCCAGGTTCTCCGGGGCGATGCCGATGCCGGTGTCGCTGACCAGGAAATGGATGCCGTCCGGGTCGGTGCCGGGCTTGATGGTCAGGGTGACGCTGCCCTGGGGGGTGAACTTGATGGCGTTGCCCAAGAGGTTGAGCAGCACCTGGCGCAGTTTGGTCGGATCACCCAGGACGCAGGACGGCAACCGGTCGTCCAGTTCCAGGAAGACGTCCAGCCCCTTGCGGGTCGCGTTGACCCCGACCATCTCCCCGATGCTGGTGGCGAGCTCCAGCAAGCTGAAGGGGATGGATTCGAGCTCCATCCGGCCAGACTCGAGCTTGGAGACGTCGAGGATGTCGTTGAGGATATACAGCAGCGACTTGGCCGCGGTGGATACCGAGCGCAGCAGCTTGTACTGCTGCTCCTCGAGGGGCATCTCCAGCACCAGGTCGGTCATGCCGATGATGGCGTTCATCGGGGTGCGGATCTCGTGGCTCATGTTGGCCAGGAACACCGATTTGGCCTGGCTGGCCTGTTCCGCCGCCTCCTTGGCCACTTCCAGGCTCGCCCGGCTCTGTTCCAGTTCCTGGGTGCGGAGGCGGACCCGTTCCTCGAGTTCCTCGTTGAGCCGCTGCATGCGCTGGGTGTAGGCCCGCTGGGCGGTGATGTCGCGGGCGAGGAAGACACTGCCCAACCAGTCACCGTTGGGGGCGCGTACCGGGGTGATCCGGTTTTCAAAGACGTGGTCGGGCAGACCGGGGAAGTCGCTGGCCTCGAAGACATACTCCCGGTCCTCATGCACCGCTTGCAGGATCTGGCGCAACTGGTCGCTGTCCAGCCCCAGGGCGGTCCGCAGCACCTCCAGCGGTCGGCCTAGGGCCTCCCGCTGGCTCAGGCCGAAGATGGCCCCGGCGGCCGGGTTAAAGAGTGCCAGGCGGTGCTCCCGGTCGATGGCGAAGATGCCCAGGTGACGGGAGGAGTCGAGAATGCTGTTGAGGAAGGTGCGCTGCTCCAGGAGGGCCAGCTCGGCGCGCTTGAGGGCGGTGATGTCCTGGCGGACGATCAGGGCGCCCTGAAAATCCCCCGGCAGGCGGGTGGCGACCAGGTCGAACCAGTGGGTTTCCCAGGCGAGTGGGACCTGGACCTCCTGACGGAACTGGCTGCGCTCCCCCGCCAGGACCGCCCGCACCCCGGCGGCGAAGGGCTCACCCCCGAGAGCCGGGTCCCCATCCCCGGCCTGGAGGGCGGGGAAGTCCTGGCCTTGCCAGGCCGCGGCGCTGGTCCGGGGGCGCCCCCGCGCCAGCTCGTAATCCAACCAGGCCGCGTTGACCATCAGGACCTGGGCGGCGCCATCCAGCACCAGCAGATGCGGCGCCATGGCCGCGGCGATGGCCTGGAGCAGGCCGCGGCTGGCCGCCAGATCCTGCTCCAGCCTGGTCAGGCGCTGGCTGGCCTGGCGCTGCGCACTGATGTCGGCGATCAGGCCCTCGCGCCCGATGCAGTCGCCACCCGCGCGCCGGGCCAAGCCGCCATCACGCACCCAGATCTCGCTGCCATCGGCCCGCCGCAGCCGGTACTGGACGCTGTAACGGTCCCCCCGGCGGAGTTGCTGCTCCAGTTCCCGTGTGATCCGCGCCCGGTCGGCGGGAGCCATCAGGGCATCGATAGTCAGGGCCCCGTCGCCATGGAAGGCGTCCGGGACCAGACCCAGCAGCCCTTGGGTGTCACCGCTGATCTCCCAGACCGGCGGCTCTTCCCTGGTCAGGACCCGATAGGCGATCAGGGGGCCGAGCTGGGGGGTCAGCAGCTCCAGGGCGGGGCAATCGACCGCGGGGGAAATCCAGTCGCTGGGAGGCACGGAGTTCATCCTGAGGGTCAAGGTACAGCGGGAGGACGATGGTAGCCCCCAGCCAGGGGGTGAGCGCCCTTGTGGTGCTGGCGATGAAATCCTTTCATGTCCATCTGGTTAGATCCAGGTCATGAGTTGTTCCCGCAACTGGCGGGCGGCGAAGAGACTGTCCTCATCCCAGGCCCGGGAGTAGCCGTGGCGGACCTCCACCCACTTGTCGAAGGAATTACGCGGGGACAGGCGCTGGCCGTCCGGGGTCGCCTCCAGGGGTTTCTCTGGATTACCGGCCCAGGCGATCTCGCGCGCCTCCTCGGGGCGCAGCAGGTAGAGGCTGACCAGGGCGTCGCCCAGGGTTCGGGCGCGCAGACCGATGGCCAGGACCCCATGGGGC
>JAGVUH010000141.1 GCA_019136395.1 Gammaproteobacteria bacterium | reverse complement strand
GACCAGGTCAGCAGCTACGGCAAGATGCACACCCTGGGCATTGCCGGGGAGCGGCAGTTCGTGATCCTGACGGCGGGCAACCTGGCCACCTCCCAGGCGGTGGTGGCCCAGTTGCGCCATGAATTCCAGGACGATCCCGACTGCCCCCTGGCCCATGCGCGCTATCTCAATGAGGTGGCCGATTACCTCGGCGAGGTCAGTCGCCAGCGCCAGAAACGCTACGTGGACAAGGACGGCCCCAACGCCGGCTTCAACCCCGCCGCCACCTTCATCCTCGGCGGCCAGATCGCCGGCGAGCCGCCGGGGCTGCACATGATCTACCCGGAGGGCAACCACATCACCACCTCCGCGGCGACCCCCTTCCTGCAGATCGGCGAGGCCAAATACGGCAAGCCGATCCTCGACCGCATCGTCGAACGCCAGACCTCGCTTGAGGACGCCGCCCGCTGCGCCCTGGTCTCCATGGATTCCACCATGAAGAGCAACGTCACCGTCGGCCCGCCGGTGGAGCTGCTGCTGTACCAGCGGGACTCCCTGGTGCTGGACCGTTACCGCCGCCTCGACGAGGATGATCCCTACCTGCGCGCCCTGCGTAATTCCTGGGCGGAGAATATCCGCCTCGCCATCGCCGCCCTTCCGCCCTTCCGCCTGGACATCCTGGCCAGACCACCGGAGAAGCCTTAGAGGCATAACCATGCGGCCTATCAAGGCGGGACTTGCCTACTTTGCGCTGGTGTTCGGTGCCGGTTTCATGATGGGGGTACTGCGCGGGGAGTTTTTGGTGCCGCGCTTCGGCGAGCGCATGGCGGAGCTTGGCGAGATGCCCCTCATGTTGGCCGTCATCCTGGTCTCAGCGAGAACCTCGGGGTTCAGGGGCTCAAGCAGGAGGCTTACGCCTTGGCGGAGAAGATCGGGCGGCAGTGGGTTCGCGGTCCAGGGTCTCCACCTCAAACCCCACCAGAGAGCACCGCTCGCGGCTGAACTCGATGCCAATGAGATGGATCGGCAGCCCCTCGGCGCGGTATTTGTCGGCGTAACCCTTGTCCTTGATCTGCCGTAGCGCCGCCCCCTCCGGGGCCAGCTCCACCACCTTGAACTCGAACAACCAGATCCGGTCGTTGAAGCGCAGGCGCAGGTCCAGGCGGCCCTGGTGGCTGGCATCCTCCGGCACCAGGTCCAGCCCCAGGGCGGCGAGGTGGCTGTAAAAGACGCTGGCGTAGTAGCCCTCGTAACGGGCGATGGGATTGTTGCGGTACCAATCCGCGGGGATGCCGTCGAACAGGGCGCCGATCAGCGCCTGGATGCCGGCGAAATCCACCGCTTGCAGACGTTGCACCAGGGCGATGCGCTGGCTGAAGGCGCGCTGGGCATCCACCCCCAGGGCCGGCAGCAAGGCCGCGTTGAGGCTGCTCTCCACCTCCCGGTTGGGATAGCCCAGGGTATAGACCCACTGGCCGAGCCAGGGCTCCTCCACCTGATGGATGGTCAGATAGCCGGTCTGAAACAACAGGGCATCGCTGTCGATATGCTCGACATCGAAGCTCGACAGCAGCGCTAGGCTGGTCTGGCGGTGGGCCAGGTCCGGGGTGAAATAGCCGCGTTGCGTAAGCACCTCGATCAGGAAGGTCGGGGTCGCGGTCTCGAACCACCAGGGGCGAAACTGACGGGCGTCTAACAGCAGCAGTACGTCGAAGGGGTTGTAGACTGCCTCGCCGGTCCAGTTATAGCCGTTGTACCAGGCGCGGATCTGATCCCGATCCAGCCCCGCCAGCTCCGGGGCGAAGACCCGGTCCAGATCGGTCTCGGTGTAGCCGCAGATGGCCGAGTAACGCGCATCCACGGTGATGTCCTTGAGATTGTTCAACCCGGAGAAGAGGCTGACCTTACTGAACTTGGAGACCCCGGTGAGGAAGGCGAAGCGGATGTGGGCGTCAGAGTCCTTGATCACCGAGTAGAGGTTACGCAGGCCATCGCGCATCTCCCGGGCGGTAGCCGGCGCGGTGATGTTGTCCAGGATGGGCTTGTCGTATTCGTCCACCAGCACCACCACGCGCTCGCCGGTGGCGGCGTGGGCCTTGCGGATCAACTCCGCGAAGCAGCCCGCCAGCGACGGTTGCTCGCACGAAATTCCCAGTGCCTCCTGACTGATGGCCAACTGCTCGCGGATCTTGACCTCGAGCTCGGCCGGCTGCCGCACCACCCCACCGCCGAAGCTCAGCCGGATCACCGGAAAGCGCCGCGACCAGTCCCAGCGGTGCTCCGCCTCCAGCCCCAGGAACAGGGCCTCATTACCCGCGAACAGCTCCGCCAGGGTATCGAGGAACAGCGACTTGCCGAAGCGCCGCGGGCGGGAGAGAAAGTAATGCGTGCCCTCCGCGATCAGCCGCAGGGCGAAACCGGTCTTGTCGACATAGTAACAATCGCCCTCGCGGATCTTGCGCAAGGTCTGGATGCCGATGGGCAGGGAGCGGCGGGTCATGGCAGGGCACCCTCTTGCAGGTCGGAATCGATCGATGGCACCTGATCCTATCACGCCAATCGATGGCAGATGGGAGGGTGCCGGGTCACGGGACCCAGTGCAGCAGGTCGCGGATCACCGACCAGCGGGGCGGCTTGGCGCTCCGCGCCGCATCCCCCAGCATCCAGTAACGGTAGAGGGCGTCCACCGTTCCCTTCGCCTTCTCCTCGATGATCCAGGCGTCGAGCGTCTGCGCGAGCGACTGGTTGCCCCGCGCGACGCCAAAGCCCTGCGGGGTGAAGACAGTCGGCTTGGGCACGACCAGGGTGAAACGGGGATAGAGCAGCGTCCACGCGGCACCCTCCTCTGACAGGTCACCGATCGCGTCGACTTCCGGGAACCCCGACTCGAACACTTGCCGCTGGGCGCCGAGACCACCCAGCGGCACCAGGACCGCTTGCGGCAGCATGGACCTCGCGAAGGCCAACGACTCCGGGTTGCCGGGAACGCCGATGCGGAGCGCCGCGCCGCGTTCGTGGATGGCATCCCAGCTGTGGAAGGCATGGCGCAGGTGATCGGGGACGATGAACCCGACCGACGAGGTGTATACCGGCACGGTCATGGTAAACGCCTCCATGCGCCGCGCCGAAATGCCCATGGTCGACGCATAGAGATCGCACATTCCGGCTTGGAGCAGGCGCGCCGCGTCCTCCTTGCCCTCGCCTTGCACCGGCAGGAACTCCAGCGGCAGTTCCAGGCTGCGGGCCATGCGGTGCACCAGTTCGATGTCGAATCCGACCAACTGGCCGTCGGCGTTGAAGAATGACGACGGAAAATCGTAGTTGACGTAGCAGACGCGCAGCACCCCCCGCGCGCGGATCCCTGCCATATCCGCCGGCCCGGTCGCCGTGGCACTGAGCGTCGCCGGCATCTCCCGATGGACCGTGGCCGGCTGCGGGTCCGCCAGGAGGTGCAGTTCCCGCAGGGCCTGATCCTTGGTGTAAGGGGCGACGATGACGTAGGTATAGAAGGCGCGGATGCCGAGCAGCGCCCCGACCACCAGTACCGCCGTGATCGCCGAGAAGCGCAGCAGGGGCCGCAGGCGCGGGCGCACCCGGCCCCGCAGCGCTTGAACGCCCACCAGCGCGGTCGCGCCGATTGTCATCACCGCGACCAGCGTGCTGAAGCGGGCGCCCAGGACGTCGATGGTGACGAAGAACTGAAACAGGTCACGCGGCAGCTTGAGCAGGTCCAGCAGGAACTGGATCGTGAGGATCGTGCCGCCAAATAGGCTCGCGAGTCCGGCACCGACGAACAGCGGATACTCGGACCAGGGGACCGGGGACCCGATGTACCAGCCCGCGAACAGCACGAAGGTCAGGGACAGGATGCTGCCGAGTCCGGGGATGTTGTACGCGACCGGTATCAGGACATCCACCGTCGCGTGGTCCGCTGGGCCGTCGCCATCTTCCCGCACCGCATCCAACAGCGTCTTGCACGCCGCGGCCAGCAACGGTAGCACGATCAGCACGCTACCCGCCGCAAAGGCGGTGATCAGCGGCCCGCGCAGGGCGCGCATCAGGTCCGCGTAGCGCAGCGGCGTGACGAGCGTGATCAGCCCCGGCAACACCCAGAAGCTCAGGATGATGGCCATCGTCATGTAGACGACGGCGTAGACCTGGAGACGTTCGAGTTCCTCCAGGTTCAGGGTGCCGGCCGCGCTGGCGGCCAGGGCGAAGACCCCGTAGGGGGCGAGCCTGGCGATGAAGCCGGTCACCGCCATCAGCGCCTCCGCCAGCGCGGCCAAGGGCTCCAGCAGGGACTGCTTGTTCCTTACCCCGATCAGCGCAACGCCGATCAGCGCGCTGAAGACCACGATGGCGGGCATCACCGCGTTTGCCAGCGACGCGAAGGGGTTCGCGGGAATGTAGAGTTTCAGAAAGTCGACCGGCTTGGCTTCCTCCACCTGACTGGTGCTGAAGAACGACGCCGACGCCCAGTCGGGAAAGGCAAGCGGCGTGAGCAGCAGGACCACAATACCGATACCCCAGAGCGCGAGCAGGACGCCACCGGCCTTGAGGCCCAACTGCTTTGCATCCTGAATCGTGAGCCGGCCCAGCGCCGTCATCAGCGAGGCGACGATATAGGGAATCACCGCCACCTGCAGCAGCATGATGAAGGCGTCGCCGACGATCTTCAGGGCGTGCGCCATCTCGCCGAAGAAGACACCGGCGGCGATCCCAAGGAGGAGGCCGATCAGGACCCGTTCGGCCAGCCCGCGGCGATGGGGCCGGTGCTGGACCTGGTCAGCGCCGGTCTTGGATGTCGGGGTCGGTGCCGTGCGTCCCATCTTCGATTCCGCGTATTGGTCCCGAGCAGGGCAGGATAATGAAACCCTACTCCCTGGGGCGCGGTCGAGCAACGGCGTTTGTGGTACAGCCGCCTGGGGTTGAAGGTCCTAACAGCGGGCGTGCCGGATTCCAATTTCCCCATAGCGACCGAATAGCGAAGATCAGACACCCGGAGGAAGCCGCCTGGATTTGCAGAAGAGGATTGTCGATCACGCCGCGCAGCGCACCGAAGTCCTCGCGGGCCATGCCGAGCTAACCACGGGCATGAGACGCTATGCAGCTATGCTCACGGAGGACCCTGGCGGGGGCGATCCTTTCCGGCATATTATTTTAGGATATTACTTTAGAGTAAAATAAAAGCGGATCTTGTTTTAGGTTTGAGGCAGGTAGGATGAAGCGCGAACTCCAGGGTAGATACGTGACCATCGCGACGGTGGGTGAGCGGGTCCAAGCGTTCGTACCCGCGCCGCTGCCCCCGCGTCCGCCCATCGACTGGACACCGGATCTGCGCGGCAAATTCGACCAGGCGCTGCTGGCGCTCGGGCGACTGGACGGCGTCTCGACCCTGCTGCCG
>JAGVUH010000007.1 GCA_019136395.1 Gammaproteobacteria bacterium | reverse complement strand
GTCGGCGATCAGCGTGGTGACATTGTCCAGAAGTTGCTGGAAGCTGAAATCGATGTGTTCGATGTTGAGCTTGCCCGCCTCGCTCTTGGAGTAGTCCAGGATGTCGTTGATGACACCCAGCAGGTGCTGGCTCGCCACCTGTATCTTCTTTGTGTAGTGGCGTTGATGCTGGCCGAGGTCGGATTTGAGCAGCAGGTAGGACATGCCGAGGATGGCGTTCATCGGCGTGCGGATCTCGTGGCTCATGTTGGCCAGGAAGGCGCTCTTGGCCTGGTTCGCCGCCTGGGCGGCCTGCGTGGCCTGGGCCAATTCGGCGGTACGCTCTTCCACCAGGTGTTCGAGGTGCTGCTGATGTTGGCGCAGCGCCTGCTCGGCCTGCTTGCGCCGCCAGTTTTGGTAGGCAATCGCCAGCAGCAGGACCGACAACACCAGGATGGTCGCCACCGAGGCAATGACGAAGTCCCGGTATTCGCTCCAGAGTGTGCGCGGGCGCTGGAGGAAGATCGTGTCGACGGGCAGCGTGGCTGGGTCCGCCCCCCAGCGTTGCAGTTGCGTCCAGTCGAACATCGGCTGTGGCGGCACCAACAGGCTGGCGTCATCGGCTTCGGGCGGGGGCAAGCCCTGCAGCAATTGGGCGCCGATCTCGCCAGCACGCCGGCCCACCGCTGTCGACATGACGACCGAGCCCCCCATCAGACCTGCCTGGATGTGAATGTCATACAGCCCGAGTGCCGGCACATTAGCCCGCTTGGCGACCTCGGCCGCCACCTCGGCCGGGACAAAGGGGCGCCGGGTGTGGTCCTGGAAATAACTCGACGCGATGATGAGGGTGTCGGACGGCAGCGTGGCAATGCGCTGCAACATGGCTTCGTAGGGCAAGGCGGCGGTGTCTTCGATCTCCAGGGGGCGTTGCAGAAAGGTCAGGGCCTCGGCCAGTTGGGCGGGTAAGGTGGCCTGGGTGGGCCCTACCCCCGCCACCAACACCAGGCGGCGCGTGCGGGGAAACAAATCGAGCCCGTAGCGCAGCGTGCCGACCAGGTCATAGCGGTTGCTCACGTTCAGAACCCGATGGGGAGGTCCGCGCCAGGCGACCTCCGGGTTCGCGATCAGCGTGGCCACCACCGGCTGATCAGGCGGCAGGAGGGCGTCGCCGTGCTGGGCCAGGAAGTCCAGTGCCGCCTGGTTTTGCGCGAGCACCAGGCCGACGGCTTACCATAATATCTTGTTGGTAGTCCATCTACCCAGAAGAGGGGACGGGCAGCAACGCGACCGGAAACAGGAGCCCCGTCGGGGGCAAGGTATTAGTTCAAACCCCTTCTCCCCAACCCTCCCCCAACCGGGGGGAGGGAGTAGGAGAACCAGCGTCTTGCGCTAGCGAAGCCCTTCTTGGAAGCGGGGGGGCTGAACTAATACGGGGTAAGCAGGGAGGGGAGGGTGGTACGGGGGATCAGGCGATCTGGACCACGATGTCGTGCAGGATGCTGCCGGCATGCTCCAGCTTGTCGGCGGCATTGGAGAGGTGGCGGTAGACCTCGCGCCGCTTCAACACCTCCATCATGTGGATGAAGGCATCGGCCTGGGCCCCGGGGGTACCGGCGCGCAGGGCGGCCTCGATCTCCTTGTCGGGACTGAACAGGTCCGCCAGGGCGCTGCGATATTCCTTCTCGGTATTACGCTCGCCCTTGCGCGTGGCGGCGGCATCCACCTCGGCGTCCATGGGGTTGGTGGAGAGCTTGCCGTAACCGCTCGTAAGGGATCGGGCTCCATCACGTAGCAGCCGGGCAATGGCCGCCATGTGCTCGTCAGGCGAGATCTGCAGGGCCTCCATTTCCCGCACCGTGGTCTTGGCGTAGTTCAGCACTTCGTCGATGGCCATGATGGCGCGGAAGATATCCTCGCGGTCCATGGGGGTCGCGAAGGCATGGTTGAGCACTTCCATCTGCCGGGTCTTGACCTCGTCGCCTTCCTTCTCGATGGCGCGAACCTGGTCCGCCTTGGCGGTGTCACCAGTAAGCATGAATTCCAGAAAGACATCCATGCCCCGTGCCGTGACTTCGCATTGCTCGACCATCATGCCGTAGAAGTCCGGCATGACCGGGAAGATCCGAGCCGTCAATTTGGAAACGATGGAGTTGTTGCCACCACTCATAGGGTTTGTCCTCGCGTATAGGGTCTTGATAGGGAATGTTCGGATGGCGAATGGGCGGGTCAGAGCCCGGGAACCAGCAGGTCAAGCACCAGGTAGGTCAGCACCGAGACCACGCCAGCACCGGGGATGGTGATGATCCAGGTGGTGACGATCTCCTGGGCCTTGGCCCAGCGCACGGCCTTGGGCCTCTCGGCGGCGCCGATGCCCATGAGGGCGGAGCTGACGACGTGGGTGGTGGAGACCGGGGCGCCGATGGCGGATGCCGTCATGATGACCGCCGCCGAGGTTAGCTGGCCGTCAAAGGCGTGAATGGGACGGACTTTGAAGATACCGAAACCAATGGTGCGGACGATGCGCCAGCCGCCGGAGAGGATGCCTAGGGTGATGGCGATGGCGCAGGACAGGACCACCCAGAAGGGCACCTTGAACTCGTCGATGAAGCCGCCGGTGAGCAGGACCAGGGTGATGATGCCCATGCTCTTCTGGGCGTCGTTGGCCCCATGGGAAAAGGCCAGGCCGGCGCAGGAGAAGAACTGGATGCGTTTGAAGAACCGGTTGAGGGAGGGCTTGGCCCGGCAGGTCAGGCGGAAGACGATGCGGTGGACAATGTAGCCGGCCACGAAGCCGATCACCGGGGAGATGACCAGGGCAAGCAGGACCTTGGTGACGCCGGTGAACTTGCCCTGGGTGAAGAGTTCGGTGAAACCCCAGACCACGTGGTCCACGCCCACGCCGACCATGACCGCGCCGGCCAGGCCACCGACCAGGGCATGGGAGGAGGAGGAGGGGATGCCAAACCACCAGGTGATCAGGTTCCAGAAGATGGCCCCGGAGAGGCCGCAGAGGATGATCGTGACCGAGAAGACATCCCTGACACCCTCCAGATCGACGAACTTGCCGATGGTGTTGGCCACCGCGGTACCACCCAGCAGGGGGCCAAGGAATTCAAAGGTGGCGACGATGACCACCGCCTGGACGGGCGTCAGGGCCCGGGAGGCGATGGGTGTGGCGATGATGTTGGATGCGTCGTGGAAGCCGTTGGTGTAATCGAAGATGAGAACCACCGCAACGGCAACGTAGACAAGGATGGAAAGTAATTCCATGGGTGGCGGTTCCCCCCGGGCTGTCGTTGTTGTCGGAGGAATCAGTGTAGTAATTTTTCCGTAATATAGCAGTAATTTTTTCGTCATTCGCCGCGGTTACCTGCCTGTTGCCTGGCAGATCCCGTGGCCGGCATGTCCTGGCTCCTGGCTATTCATTTAAAGTTTTGCCTGCGGCATGGGGCGTGAGGAGCGGAATCTTTTCAGGCCGGGGCCGTAGGGCGGTCAGTCCCTCGCCTTTGGGGGACAAGGTGTAATATGCGATTATTTCAATGCAATAAGCTCTTTTGACGCTTTTTTTGCCATGATCCGCCATATCCTTCCGAGGCCCGGTTTCGTCCCCTCGACTCCGTTCTGGCGTTGTCCTGGCCGGGGAAGGACTCAACCTCGCTGGCTGCTGGCCGGTATCCTGAGCGTCGGCACGGGGCTTGCTTGGGCCGTACCGACCACGGTCGTGGAACCGCAGGCCAGTGCCATCGATTGGGAGGCCATGGTCCTTGGCCTGTTTGGGGGGCTGGCCCTCTTCCTGTTCGGCATGGAGCAGATGTCGGACGCCCTCAAGGCCGTCGCCGGCGAGCGCATGAAGGACATCCTCGCCCGCCTGACCGCCAACCCCTGGGTGGGGGTGGCGACCGGCGCCCTGGTCACGGCGGTGATTCAGTCCTCCTCGGTGACCACGGTCCTGGTGGTGGGTTTCATCACCGCCGGCTTCATGACCTTGACCCAGTCCATCTGGGTCATCATGGGCGCCAATATCGGCTCCACTTTCACGGCGCAGATTATCGCTTTTCAGATCAACGAACTGGCCCTACTGCTGATTGCCGTCGGTTTTCTGCTGCTGTTCGTCACCCGTAAGGAACCCTGGCATCAGTACGGCACCGCAACGCTGGGCACCGGGCTCATCTTTTTCGGAATGAGCGTCATGAGCGAGGCGATGGAACCCTTGCGCGGCTATGCCCCCTTTCTCGATCTGATGCGCGGTCTGGAACGGCCCATGGTCGGTATCCTGGTCGGACTGGCCTTTACCGCCCTGATCCAGTCCTCCGCCGCCACCACCGGCATCGTCATTGTCCTGGCGGGCCAGGGGCTGATCAACCTGCCGGCGGGTATCGCCCTGGTCCTGGGTGCCAACATCGGCACCTGCGTCACCGCCCTGCTGGCCTGCATCGGCAAGCCTCGGGAGGCGGTTCGTGCCGCCCTGGTGCACCTCATCTTCAACGTGGCCGGGGTGCTGATCTGGTTCGAACTGATTGGGCCCCTGGCCCAACTCGTGGCCTGGCTCTCTCCCGCCCACCCCGAGTTGGCCGGGGCGGAGCGACTGGCCGCCGAGGCCCCACGCCAGATCGCCAATGCCCACAGCCTGTTCAATATCGCCAACACCCTGCTCTTCATCGGCCTCACCCAGCAGTTCGCCCGCCTGGTGATCTGGCTGGTACCGGAGCGGCCTGAGGTGGAGGAAAGGGTGGGTCGGGCCCGCTTCCTCGATGAGGAACTGCTGGCCACTCCGGCCCTGGCTCTGGATCGGGTGCGGATGGAGGCGATGCGTATGGGCGAGCGGGTCCAGGAGATGTTGGCGCGGATCCTGCCCGCCATCATTGCCGGCAATCGCGACAGCCTGGCGGAGGTCAAGGCCATGGACGACGCCGTGGACAGCCTCCACGCCCAGATCATCGACTACTTGGGCAAGATCAGCCGCCTGACCCTGACCGAGGCCCAGACTGCCGACCTAATCCGCCTGATGAGCGCGGTCAACGACCTGGAGAACATCGGCGACGTCATCGAGACCAATCTGGTGGTGCTGGGCAACGAACGCATCGATCAGGGGCTGTCCATCAGCCAGCCGACCCGGGAGGTTCTTCACGGGTTTCATCGGGCGGTGACCAAGTCGGTCGGGGGGGCGGTGCAGGCGGTCTCGCAGAAGAACCTGCTGGCGGCGCAGACGGTCATGGAGATGAAGCAGGAGATCAACCTCATCGCTGATTCCGCCGCCATCCATGAGGCCCGCCGCCTGGTCGCCGAGGAACCCAAACGCATCCCGGCCTACACCATCGAAATGGACATCATGGAAAAGCTCAAGCGCATCTACTACTTCAGCAAGCGCATGGCCAAGTCGGTCACGGGGGAGCCGGAGCCGCGGGAGGGG
>JAGVUH010000371.1 GCA_019136395.1 Gammaproteobacteria bacterium | reverse complement strand
TTGCGCATCGGTGGGGTTGGCGCCTGGGGACAATTTATGCACGGCCTGCGACTTTTTGGTGATGCCCTGGACGAAAATTGGTATCGCTGGGTCCTGGGCCTTGACCGCTCCCGCCAGCAAGCCTTGCTTGAGCGTCTGGGCCTGGGCTGGTTGCGGGAATATGGCCTGGCGGGCCTCATGGTCCTGGCCGCGGGCGCGGCGCTGGGTCTGCTGATGGTCCTGCTGCGCCGGGAACCGGGGAGCAGGGCCATCCCACCCCTAGATCGGCTCTATCAGCGCTTTTGCACCCTGATGGCCCGGGCGGGATGGCCTCGACATACCCGCGAGGGGCCCAATGACTACGGTCAGCGTCTGGTGACCGAGATGCCGGATCTGGCTGGGTCGCCGGGCCTGGCGGGGCGGATTACCGCCTTTACTGAGCGTTTTGCCCGGGCGCATTACGGCAAGGGCATGCCTGACCGGGAGGTTCTATTCGCTTTGCGCGCTGATCTGCGCGTGATAAAGGCTGGCCTGAGAGGGCAAAAGGCTGGTCAGCGACGCCCCGCGATTGATTAATGACTGATCAATAGCCCTATTGCCCTCGCGACTCCGCCATGATGGACCGAATGCCCTATTTTCTTGGGAATAAACTGCTGCTTGCTGGAAGGAGTTGATGGAATTCCTGCTCATTGGCCTGGTCTTGGGCTTGTCCGCGGGTATTTCACCTGGTCCCCTGCTGACCCTGGTGATAGCCGAGACCCTGCGCTACGGTGTCGGTGCCGGCATCCGGGTAGCCATTACCCCGATAATCACCGACCTGCCGATTATCCTTTTGACCCTGCTCCTCCTGACGCGTCTGGCGGATTATGTGTGGCTTCTGGGGTTGATCTCGCTCTCCGGCGGGGTCGTCCTGCTGATCATGGGCCTAGATTGCCTGAAGGCCGAAGGTGCCATGCCGGAAGGAGGGGCGGTGCCGCCGGACAACTCCTTGATCAAGGGTATCCTGGCAAACCTGCTCAATCCCCATCCCTATCTCTTCTGGTTCAGCATCGGCGCGCCCTTGATGACGCAGGCCCTGAGGCAGAGTACCGCCGCCTTGCTTGGCTTTATTGCTGGTTTTTACCTGCTGTTGGTGGGATCCAAGGTCATCCTGGCGGTCATGGTCGCCAGATCTGCCGCGTTCATGAGCGGCAAGGTTTATTCCTACGTGATGAGGTCCCTGGGGGCGATGTTGGGTCTATTGGCGATCGTCCTTTTTTATGACGGGTTCAGATTGTTGGGGGTGATGGGCTAAACCCTGGCCGAGGCGGCGCAGGTGAGGCGGTAGTCGCGAGAGTTGCCCGTCCCAAGACGCAACTCGATCTTTCTGGAGATGCTACTTGCCAATGCAAAAGCTGGTAAATATCCGCTCCAGCAGGTCCTCGCTGCTAAATTCGCCGGTGATCTCGCCAATGGCCTCTTGGGCGACTCGCAGGTCCTCGGCGGTAAATTCCCATGCATGCCGCTGTTGCAGGTTGTTGCTGGCCTCGCGCATGGCGGTCAGGGCACGATTGAGGGCTTCGAGATGGCGGCGCCGGGCCATGAAGATGCCCTCGGAGGTTCCCTGGTAACCGGCCATTTCCTTGAGGTGGTCGCGGAGGATTTGCATTCCCAACCCCTCCCGGGCGGAGAGGGCGATCTCGGTGCCATCTGGCGTGCGGATAAGGCCGGGTGTCCTGCCACTAAGATCTATCTTGTTCCTAACCAGTACGACCGGGACCTGGGGCGGCAGGTCCAAGGCCGTAGGGTTGAATGCCTGGGCCCCGGGATCGCTAGCGTCATCGGTTAACCAGAGAATGGCGTCGGCGACCCCGATCTGTTCCCTGGCGCGTCGGATGCCTTCCCGCTCCACCAGGTCTTCGGAGGCGTGCAGGCCCGCCGTATCGGTGAGGTGCAGGGGGAGGCCGTCGATCTGAATTTCCCGGTGCAGCAGGTCGCGGGTGGTACCGGGAATCGCGGTGACGATCGCTGCCTCGCTGTCGGTTAGGGCGTTGAGTAGGCTGGATTTACCGACATTGGGCGGGCCGGCGATGACGACCCGCATGCCTTCGCGTACCAGACATCCTTGCTGCGCGCTGGCCAGAAGGGCTTCCAACCGCAGCACGAGGTCACTGACCTCGGCGCTGATGGCGTGATCGGCGCGGGCATCGATCTCTTCTTCCGGGAAATCGAGGCAGGCTTCAAGGTAGGTGCGCACCCGGATCAGTCCATCCACCAGGCCCTGAAGCCGGCGAGAAAATTCACCACTCATCGTGCGTCTGGCGAGACGGGCAGCCGTCTCGGTGCCGCTTGCGATTAGATCGGCGATGGCCTCCGCCTGGGTCAGGTCGATCTTGCCATTGAGGAAGGCGCGCTCGCTGAACTCTCCAGGGCGGGCCAGCCGAGCGCCCAACTGGATCAGTCGGCGTAGCACCAGGTCCAGGACCACTGGTCCGCCATGGCCCTGTAACTCCAGGACATCCTCGCCGGTGAAGGAATGGGGGGCGGGAAAGAAGAGGGCCAGGCCCTGGTCGACGGCCTCCCCCTTGAGGTCTCGAAACCAGGCCAGACGCGCCTGGCGAGGCGGTGGCAGTACCCCCAGCACCTCCCCGGCGATAGGGCGTACGTCCGGGCCTGACAGCCTGATAACGCCCACGCCCCCAAATCCCTTTGGGGTGGCGATGGCGGCGATGGTGTCAGCGGGATTCAAGGTCCAAATTGATGTTGGGTCGGCCCTGGTGGGCCGTGACGAGGGGGTACCCTCAATGTTTCGCGGCGGCCTTTTCGATTTTATCGGTTATGTACCACTGCTGGGCGATGGACAGGAGGTTGTTGACGACCCAGTAAAGTACCAGGCCCGCGGGAAAGAAGGCGAAGAAGACGGTAAAGACGAAGGGCAGGCTCATCATGACCTTTGCCTGAATGGGATCAGGCGGCGCCGGATTGAGCTTTTGTTGTACGTACATCGACACGCCCATGATCAAGGGCAGGACGAAGTAGGGGTCCGGCGCTGACAGGTTGTTAATCCACAGCATGAAGGGTGCCTGCCGCATCTCAACGCTCTCCAGCAATACCCAGTAGAGCGCGATGAAGACCGGGATTTGAATCAGGATGGGCAGGCATCCCCCCAAGGGGTTGATCTTTTCCTTCTTGTACATTTCCATCATGGCCTGGTTAAGGCGCTCCTTATCATCGCCATAGCGGTCCTTGAGGGCCTGGATGCGCGGGGTGATTTTGCGCATGTTCGCCATAGACTTGTAACTGGTCTCCGACAGCTTGTAAAAAGCCGCCTTGATGAGGATGGTCAGAATGATGATGGCCCAACCCCAATTGCCTACCAGGGCATGAATTTTGCTAAGAAGCCAGTAAATAGGCTGAGCGATGATGGTCAGTAACCCATAGTCCACCGCCAGGTCGAGGCCCGGTGCGACGGAGGCCAGGGTATCCTGGAGTTTGGGTCCGACAAAGATGCGCTCTTGAAAGTCATGTGGGGATCCGGCGGGGATCGTCACGGGCTCCGTGTAGGTACCGATCAGATATTTGCCATCCTCGCGGGCGCTGGTGAAAAAGGTCTGAGCTTGGTTCGGGGAGGGCAGGATGGCGGCGAGAAAGTAGTGCTGAATGATCGCTACCCAGCCGTCATTGGTGTTCAAGGAGAGGCGCTCTTCCCGCATCTTGTCGAAGGGTGCCCGTTGATATTTGGCCTCTGGCGTGTAGTACACGGCCCCCGTGTAGGTATAGATGAAGCTGGATGCATCCGGATCATACAGCTCGGTGCGTATGACCTGACTGAAAGCACGGGCGACCAGGGGAGCGGGGGTATTGTTGACCACCTGTTGGGTCAGTTCGATGACGTAACTATCCCGAGTGAACCGGTAGAGACGATGGATTTCGACCCCGGTTGGATCACTCCAGGTGAGTCGAACTTCCAGCATGTCCTGTCCCGCCGGCAAGGTATAGGATGTCTGCCCGGACTGGAATTGGAGTGAGCGGGTATCTGATGGTAATGGCCCGCCTTCCGCGCCGCGCAGACCTGATTCAATGATGAAGAGGTTTGGTGGCTCCGGCTTAAGTAGGCGGAATTTGTTTTCAGGGTCCGCGGGGTTCTGCGGGTAAACGAGCAATCGAGCGCTGACGATCGCCCCGCCCGTACGGGCAATGTCCAGCTTGAGCAGATCAGTCTCGACCCGGATCGTGTCCGACACCGAACTGACGCTGGTGGGAACGGTCGTGGGTGTCCCCGGGGGAGGAACCGCGTCGATGGGAAGGTTGCTGGGCGCCGGGTTAGTGGAGGCGCCAGCCATGTCAGGGACGCTGACTACTTCATTACCCGCAGGTCCCGGGACGGCCCCTGTGGCCCCTGTAACTTGGGTCGTGTGGGCTACTGGTGGGGGCGCGCCAATGGGGCCGTAATCCTGTACCCAAGCCTGGTACAGCAGGAGCATGATCGCTGCGAGGGTGAAGAAGAGGACAAGACGCAGATTATCCATAGCCGGTCACGTTGCTGTTGGTTGGCATTAGCGGCGGCCTTTGTCCTCGGCGGAAGACAATGAGCCAGCGAGGGGTGTGGGTGATGTGGGCGGAGATGGAACCGGATCATAACCCCCCGCGTGCCAGGGATGACAGCGCCCCAGACGACGCACAGCCAGCCATGATCCACCCAGGGGGCCATGAACCTTGATGGCTTCCATGGCGTAATTGGAGCAACTCGGGTGAAAGCGACAGTGCTGTCCGAGCCAGGGACTAAAGAGATACTGGTAAACCTTGATCAAACCAATCAACAGCATACGCATCGTTGGTCACGCTTGATGGTTATCCAGTGGGTGATGAGTGAAGCGTACAGGACGGCGCTGGTCACCTCTTTTGCCCGCGAGCGACACATGACCACCATATCCATACCTGACAGGTCGGCGCGATGAGTCCGGAATGACTCCCGGATAATTCGCCTCAGGCGATTACGGTGAACGGCTCTCTTCGCAACCTTTTTCGAGATGGCCAAACCCAGTCTCGCCGTTCCACTGCCGCGATCTCGTACTAGAACGGTAAAGTGGCTGTCGGTGTATCGCCGCGAGTCAGCGAATACATCGCGGAAATCCGCTGGATTCCGCAGTCGCGCCGACTTGGGTAATGTCGCCCTCTCAATCCTGGTGTCGACGGGCGACTCACCAACGAAGGTCAGGGTCGTAGCTTAGGGGATCAGGAGGGCTCGTCCCTTGGCGCGTCTTGCCTGCAGGACTTTGCGGCCGTTACGGGTAGCCATGCGGGCTCGGAAGCCATGAGTCCGCACGCGCTTGATTCGGCTGGGCTGGAAGGTTCTTTTCATCGCGGAAACTCCTAAGGATACCAGCGTCTCTTCTCGTCCAATTATCTTGGCGAGAATGATTAAGGCGCACCAAAAAAAGACGTAGAATTTTACTGTTACGGCCGTCAGCGGTCAATCGGT
>JAGVUH010000169.1 GCA_019136395.1 Gammaproteobacteria bacterium | reverse complement strand
AGGGAGACACTGATTCATTGAAACCATACGCGTGGTCGAGGCGTGGCCAACAGATTTCCAGAACGCCCGGGGCAAGAACGGTAACGGCATCGATCCGGGGTGGTTTCATCGCGTGATCTCTTTTCGCTCCTTGGCCACCTCAGGCTGCCCGGATAGCCCGTACTCCCGAGACATCTGGCTATAGCCCAGCCCGCGAAGCTGCGGCAGGACAAACCTGATCCAGTGACCGCGCTTACGGCCGGCGCGCAGCTCAGCGAGAGCGACCCCGTAGACGCGCTCCTGAGCCTGTATGAACCGATTGAGGGACTGATCCGAGTTGTACATTTACTGATCACCGCTCAGTGGGTCTGCCGAAAATTCCGGCCTGACGCAGGGCGCGCCTCAGATGAGGCGCCGGCTAGGCTCGCCACCCGTGGCGCGCTCACTGTTTAGGCCAAGGCCAGGAATTTCGGCACGTTTTCCAGAATCAAGCAGTCTACTAGCGACCTTGCGGTGACTGGTAGCGAACCGGTACAACGTGCTGGGTGCGATATCGACAGAGCCATGGCGAAACTCCAGGCAGCCCCAATCCGGATCAATGCGTGCCGAAGCGACATGCTCCTCGGATAAATACGCACCTAGAAGCGGTTGCAAATCGACTTCAATGGTTTCGCCATTCTCAAACGTCAATAAAAACTCGAAACCAACTGTTCGCTTGAAATGAAGAAGTCTCATCAGCTACTCCAAAGGCTCGATTTCGGCCTTTCGGTTCATCGAATGTGCTCTATCAGGTTACGCCGCCACCTCAAGTAATACTTCAGGATGACTATCGGCAATTCGGATGAGTTTTTGCGCCGCACCGGAGGGTTCTCTTCTTCCTTGCTCCCATTGCTCCAGCGTTCGCTTTGAAACACCCAGCAGCGCAGCAAACTGCGCTTGCGATAGACCGCTCTTCATGCGCACACGCACAACCTCAGAGGTAGGCTCGACTAGGGTTCTTCGCCCCCCACCAGCCTTTATCTCCTTCACGCCATCCAGTACCTCTTGCCAAACATCACGCCCAGCCTCCAGCTTCTCCAGTTCATTCTTGGAAAGTTTCTTAGCCATCTTGGAATGCCTCCAACAACTGCTTCAGTATCTGGCCTGGCACATTGTCGAGTTTCGCCTTGGCGTACAAGGTCAACAGCCAGATCACTTCCGGAGACGAGTGAACGTAATAGATCACTCTTAACCCGCCTCTCTTTCCCATGCCTGGTCGCGACCAACGAACCTTGCGAACGCCTCCGGAGCCGGGCACGACAGCGCCAACTGTGGGGTTCTGAATCATAAACTGCTGAAACTCAGCGTACTCATCATCGTCCAGGTACGCTGGACGATGCCGTTCGAAGGCGGCCGATTCGCCAAAGGTACACATGGCGATAATATACGCCTAAGGCGTATTACCTGCCAAGTGCTGGACGGCCAACCACTTATAAGGATAGGGCCGAAGCGCGACAGGACGGGGCTCAGGTTTGCCCAGGACAGATTGTGGCGGATGGTGTCCCACTGATAACCAAACAGCGCCTGGGTCTCGTCCCAGATGCCGCCCATGGCGCGCAGGGGGACGGTGAAAGGGGCAGGGAAAGGGCGGCAAAGGGGGCGCGAGGCTTCATGCCGCCAGCATGGCGCGCGCGCGGAAGGGGCGAAATTAACGTCGGTTAAGAATGCGCGTGAGCGGTAGCGGCGCGGTTGGACGGGAAGACCTTGGACGTCAGCCAACGCTCAAGAGAGTGAGCAGGGCGCCTGGACGCCTTGTCCGTGGACTCTGCTAACCTTATCCTTGTGGTCGAGAGGAAACCGTAGACGCTAACTAAGCGATCTTTCGCCGTCATGACTTAAAGAATCAAAGCCTTGTTACAAGGCGTGGGGAGCGTATTGGACATTGCCCCCTCCCCACGGGAGGAGCGGCTCATTGCATCTCCTACCGCTGCCGAGCGGCTCAGGGCAGATTTCGACCGCATCGGCGCGGACATGCGGCAGGTTTTTGCCGATTCAACAAAATCAAAACATGGTTACGAGGAGACCCCATGAGCGCCATGGCGTTACATGCCAGCAACCAAGATGGACGGCCACTTAGTGGCCTTTGGCGATCTGCGCGTCCTGATCTTTGAAAAAGACGGTGAGTGGCTAGCCCAAGGCGTCGAGATCGACTACGCGGCCAGCGGTTCCTCGCTGGAGGATGCTCAGCGCTACTTTGAACTGGGTCTCGCCAGGACCGTCCATCTGCACCTGAAGCGGCATGCCACCATCGACCGACTGCTCCACTTTGCCCCGGAGTCGGTGTGGAAGCCGTTGAAGGCCAAACAAGCCTTTAATCTTGGCATCATCACCACCCATGAACTGGGAGATGACATAGACGCCCTGAATCAACTGCCGTTTGCGCGTATCGTCTATCTCAAGGAGCGCCATCAAGGCCATGCGGCTGCCGCCTAAGGACCCTCAGGAGCGCGATTTTGAGGGCAGGCTGCCACTGGCGGATGTCTTGGAGGTGATGCGACGGCACGACGTATCCGTCGAGACCGAAGACCCTACTCTTGATGGCCGGGTTTGCTGCACCCTGATTTCCGACCAGGCGGCCAAGGTCGTCTTCCTACCTGATCCCGTGGGCGGGCTCATGGCTGGATACTTAGCATAAACATCGGTCTATTCGCGGACAAGGCGGCCGGCCCCGGAGAGTTGCGTGTTGAGCGGGGGTTAGCCGTCGGCATCATCATTTCGCAGTAAAGACCTGGACATGCTTCATGACACGTGTGGTCAAGGCGAATAGGTCGTGACCGGATATCTGATACTTCTCCGAAAGGGCAAATTACCGACGCCTATTGGAGTGGATGCCTGATGACAACCCACCCCGCGCCCGGCTTCATGGGCCGGGCGGGTAATTGGATCTCCTTGCCTCAATTCGTGGATCTCCCGAATTCCTCATTTGCCTTTGCTCCACCTGTCTTTGACGCAGTGCCTCGGTACGATTGCGCCAGAATTGCAGTTGTTCCTCCAGGGTCATGCGCTCGATCAGACGGGCGACATGTTCTGCCCCACGCCGCTTGGGGCGCACGCACTCAGGCTCAGGTTTCGCTGTCATAACTAATGACCTCCAGGGGTGAAAAAATGCCGATCGGGCCATAACCCTCCAGGGTATTGACGGCGTTGTACTTGGGTATCTTGTCGAAATGATCGATGTGCTTGAAATTCCAACTCACGATCAACGCGCAGCCAGCAACCGTGGCGGTCGCTACATGCAAGATTTGGCCGTTACCACGCCGGCTCTCAGGTATGCCTGCTGCAACGGCAACGCCTCCCGGGTCAGCGGGGCGGTCTCCGCTAGGGATGTGTAATGAATATAGGCCAGGGTAAGGGCCAGAGGGTCGCCAGGGTGCCGGCGGCAACCTCCGCCGCCGCCACCCCACCTGGGTCCGGCGGCGTGGCGCTGTCCAGCAACTGGGCGAAGTTTTCCTCCGTGACCTCCGTCAGCTCGGCGTTGCTGATACCGGTCCCCGCCACCCGGGTGTCGCCGGCGAAGTGAGCAGCCACCTCGTCAGTGGTCAGTAGGGGGATGTCGGGATAGCGCACTAGGGCGGTCTCAATCCAGGCCGGGCTGGCGGTGGCCTTGAGGGAGATCGCCAGCACCTCCCCGGTAGCCTCATTGACCAGCTCGATATCGGAGCCAGGGAAGGAGTCATCGGTAAGCATGACCGCCTGCGACTCACCGGAACTGTCCCGACGGTACTGCTCGCCCCCATTCGCGAAGGGTATCATCCACCCCCATGAACAATATTTTGCTTTGCTGGCTCGGACGCACTGATTTGCGTGCAGTAAATGAAAGCGACCAAGTTGGTATCGGCCCTATCGCCCAAGCCCTGCACACTGGGCGCTTTTGCCGCCTCGAACTCCTCTGCGACTACGCCACGGCCCAAGTTGATGACTACCTAAACTGGCTAAGGTCCCGAACAGATTGTGAAATCAGTCCGCATCAGGTCACTCTACCCAGCCCCACGGACTTCGATGCTATTTATCGGCATGCCCGGGCCCTGGCGGCGAGCGTATCAGAACAGATCCGCGACAAAGATGGGGGCCTGACCTTCCACCTGAGCCCAGGCACGCCCGCCATGGCCGCCGTGTGGATCATCCTGGCCAAAACGCGTTTTCCCGCTGAACTGATCGAGTCCTCCATCCAGCATGGCGTGCGCACCGTCTCGGTCCCCTTCCAGATTGCAGCGGACTTCATCCCAGATCTGCTGCGTCGGCCGGATGTCGACCTCGCACGCCTAGCCGCCGGCCTACCGCCGGCCGCCCCCGCCTTTGAGGACATCGTCCACCAGAGTCCCGTGATGCAACGCGTTGTGGTCCGTGCCCGCCGAATCGCCCTTCGATCCATCCCGGTTCTGATCGAAGGGGAATCAGGAACTGGCAAGGAACTGTTCGCGCGTGCCATTCACCAGGCAAGTCCTAGGCGGGACCGGCCCCTGGTCACCCTAAACTGTGGGGCAATCTCCCCAGCGTTGATCGAAGCTGAGTTGTTCGGGCACGAAAAAGGTGCCTTCACCGGCGCCGTCACCGCTCGTAAGGGCGTTTTCGAAGCCGCAAACACTGGCACTTTATTTCTGGATGAAGTCGGTGAGTTGCCACAACCGGCCCAGGTCAGGTTTCTGCGCGCGTTGCAGGAAGGAGAAATCACCCGGGTCGGCGCCACCCGGGCGATCAGCGTCGATGTCCGCGTGATCGCGGCCACCAACCGCAGCCTCGCCCAAGAGGCGGCTGAGGGACGGTTCCGGGATGATCTGTTTTACCGTCTCGCGGTGGCAGTCATTACCTTGCCCCCCGTTCGGGACCGGGAAGGCGACGTAGCCCTCCTACTTGATCGCCTCCTCGATCAAGTAAACCGGGAGAGCACCGGGGAACCCGGCTTCGAGTCAAAGATATTTTCGGTTTCAGCAAGAAATCTTTTGCTGGAGCACCCCTGGCCCGGTAATGTACGTGAAATGCTCAACACGCTGCGCCGGGCCGCAGTCTGGACGCCAGGCAGCCTCATCGACCAACAGGACGTTCACGATGCCTTACTCCCCTGTCCCAAGAAGAACAACCAGCCGGCATCGCCCCTAGCCCAGGATATACGCCAGGGCATTGATCTAAAAAACACTATTGATCAAGTGGCGCGATACTACCTGGAACAGGCCGTGCAGCACACAGGCGGCAACAAGACCAGAGCTGCGAAGTTGCTTGGCTTCGGGAATCCCACCACGCTGACCAACTGGCTCAGGAAACATGGTGTTGAACTATGATGGCACGGTATCTGCTTAAGCCTGACTCAAGCGCAACGTCATTCCCATATCCCGACAAAGTCGGTTAAGGAAACTTTCAATGATCCTCAAGGCCCTTACTCTGGAAAACTTCAAAGGCATCCGTGGACCGGTACGCATCGAATTCGCACCCCTCACGTT
>JAGVUH010000076.1 GCA_019136395.1 Gammaproteobacteria bacterium | reverse complement strand
GCGCCACCCCTCGACCAGCATTGCCGTCACGCCGCTCTAGAAAACGGTCGATTGACCCTGGTGACGGATTCCCCCGTGTGGGGCGCCCGCCTGCGGTTCCTCGCCCCCGAACTCCTGGCCAGCCTGCGCGCGACCCATGGGGAGATCAAGGAGTGCCGGGTTCAGGTCCAACCCACTTGCCTGCCGACCAGGCCCCCGGAACCTGCCCCGCGGGCGGTCAGCATGTCTCCGGCCACCGCCAACTTGCTCCTGGCGGCGGCCGAGGCCCAGGCGGGCACGGAGTTAGGACTGGCCTTACGGCGCCTGGCCGAGGTCGGAATGAAGGCAGCGGTCGAGCGGGAGATGCTGGTTGACCGCTAGGTGATCACCGGACGGGAATTTGTTCCGGTTAATGCCAAGCCTGAACGCGGCGAGAGCGAAAAATCACTAGGCGGTCCCCCAGATGGGACAGGGACAGGGACAGGGACAGGGTGAGGCTTTTCGCCGAAGGAAGCGCCCGGGTGACCGCCCGGCGATCACCCGGAACCCGTCAGGAAACGGCCAGTTGCAGGCGCCGGATACGTGCCGGGGCCGAGGCCCCTTCCGTGAAGCAGACCTCTTCCCAGGCGTCAGGCGAGGCGATCAGGGCCCGCAGCAACTGATTGTTCAGGCCGTGGCCGGACTTGTAGCCCTGGAAGGCGCCGATGAGGGAGTGGCCGAGGAGATAGAGGTCACCGATGGCATCCAGGATCTTGTGCCGGACGAATTCGTCCTCGTACCGCAGGCCTTCCTCGTTGAGGACCCGGTAATCATCCACCACCACGGCGTTGTCCAGGCTGCCACCCATGGCCAGATTCCGCTGCCGCAGGGCCTCGATGTCGCGCAGGAAGCCAAAGGTGCGGGCCCGGCTCACCTCCTTGACGAAGGAGGTGGCGGAGAGGTCCACGGTGGCCCGACGGGTGCGGGAGGCGAAGGCGGGGTGATCGAAGTCGATGACAAAATCCACCTTGAAGCCATCGTAAGGCTCGAAGAGGGCGTACTTATCCCCGTCCTCGACCCGCACCGGCCGCTTGATGCGCACGAAACGCTTGGGCCGGTTCTGCTCCTCGATCCCCGCCGACTGGATGAGGAAGACAAAGGGCCCGGCGCTGCCGTCCATGATTGGCACCTCGGCGGCACTGACATCGACGTAGGCGTTGTCGATGCCCAGCCCGGCGAAGGCGGAGAGGAGATGCTCAACCGTAGAGACGCGGACCCCATCCTTGATCAGGGTCGTGGACAACTGGGTATCGCCGACATTCAGCGGGGTGGCGGGGATGTCGACCGGCTGCTCCAGATCGGTGCGACGAAAGACGATGCCCGTATCCGGCGCGGCGGGGCGCAAGGTCAAGTAGACCTTCTCCCCCGTGTGCAGACCCACGCCCGTGGCGCGAATGACGTTTTTCAGGGTACGCTGCCGGATCATGGTCCTTCTCCTTCTGGTGTTAGCCGCAAGGGGTCGAATCTAGCCGCGATCAGGGCCGATCCGGGTGAATCGGGGCTAACCCCGCGTTTTCCGGCTGACGGAAAACCTTTGGTTATCCCCTAAGGGTTTTCCCTCATTATTAGGCATACCCCTACCCGTTTGCAAGTAAATCGCTTGATTATGCGACACGGACGAGGGGGGCAGGCCCGCTAAGGCAATTACCGCGGGCCCGCCCGGAAGGTGCTGCTCAATCCGCCTGACGGCGCAAAAATGCCGGGATGTCGAGATAGTCCAGGTCGGGCTCGGTTTCGGCGGCGACCGGCTTGGAACGGCGTCCAAAGCTATCGGCGAAACTGGAGGGCTTAGGGGCGGTACGGTCATTCGCCACCACCTGCAGACGGGGCGTTTCCGCGCGGGTCTGGGCACTGACGCGACCGCGACTGCCGCCGATGCCCGTGGCCACCACGGTGACCCGCATCTCGTTCTCCAGGTCGGGATCGATGACCGTACCCACCACCACGGTGGCATCCTCGTCGGCGAAGTCGCGGACGGTGTTGCCCACCTCGTCGAACTCACCGATGGTCAGATCCATGCCCGCGGTGATGTTGACCAGGATGCCCCGGGCGCCCGAGAGGTCGATGTCGCCCAACAGGGGACTGTTAATGGCCGCCTCCGCCGCCTCCCGCGCGCGATTGGGCCCACTGGCCGCGCCCATGCCCATCATGGCCTCGCCCATCTCGGACATGACCGTCTTGACGTCGGCAAAGTCGACGTTGATCAGGCCGTGACGGGTGATCAGTTCGGCGATGCCCCGGGTGGCATTGAGCAGGACGTCGTTGGCGGCCCTGAAGGCGTTCAGCAGGCTCATCTCCTTGCCGAGGACGGCCAGGAGTTTCTCGTTGGGGATGGTGATCAGGGAATCGACCCGGCCCGCCAGGGCCTCGATGCCCTCCTCGGCGATCTTCATACGCTTGCCCCCCTCGAAGGGGAACGGCTTGGTGACCACCGCCACCGTCAGAATGCCCAGTTCCTTGGCGACATCCGCGACCACGGGCGCGGCTCCGGAACCCGTGCCACCGCCCATCCCGGCGGTGATGAAGACCATATCGGCCCCTTCCAGGGCATCACGGATGCGGTCACGATCCTCCTCCGCCGCCTGGCGACCCACGGCCGGGTTGGCGCCAGCCCCCAAGCCCTTGGTGATGGCCGCCCCCAACTGCAGGATGGTCTTGACCGTGGAATGTTTCAGGGCCTGGGCATCGGTATTGGCGCAGATGAAATCCACGCCTTCGATGGAGGACTCCATCATATGGTTGACGGCATTGCCGCCACCGCCGCCAACGCCGATGACCTTAATGACGGCGCTTTGGGTGTGGGTATCCATCAATTCGAACATGTAATGATTCCTCTCACGCTTGAATATTGTCGCAATGATCGACCCTTGGCCGTCCAGCCCTCATGACCCGGCGACCGTTTGTTCGCAACCCGGCGTCCCCGACCACCCGAACGCCACCCGAGGCCCGCCATGCCGGCGGAGCCCAGCAGAACCTTAAAAATTGCCCTGGAACCAGCGCTTCATCCGCTCCCAGATGGCCCCGGCGCCCCGGAGATCCCGGGGCTCGGCGCGGTAGGCCGGGCGATTCTGGCGGGCATAGAGGAGCAGCCCGACCCCCGTGCTGTGGATTGGATTGCTCAACACCTCCTCCAGGCCGACCGCATTTTGGGAGTGGCCCAGGCGCACCGGCATGTGGAAGACCTCCTCCGCTAGATCGATCAGGCCCGCCATCTTGGCGCTGCCGCCGGTCAGGACGACGCCGCTGGCGACCTTCGGCTCCAGGCCGGTGCGTCGCAGCTCCATCTGCGCCAAGGTCAATAGCTCCTCGTACCTGGGCTCCACCACCTCCGCCAGGGTCTGCCGCGCCAGCCGCCGCGGCGGACGTTCGCCAATACTCGGCACCTCGATCATCTCGTCCCCCCCGGCCAACTGGGCCAGGGCGCAGGCATGGCGGATCTTGATGCGCTCGGCATACTGGGTCGGGGTGCGCAGGGCCACGGCGATATCGTTGGTCACCTGATCCCCGGCGATGGGGATGACGGCCGTATGTTGGATGGCCCCGTCGGTGAAGACCGCCAGGTCCGTGGTGCCGCCGCCGATGTCGATCAGGCAGACGCCCAGCTCCTTCTCGTCCTCGCCGAGGACCGCGTAACTGGAACCGAGCTGCTCCAGAACCAGGTCATCCACCTCCAGACCACAGCGGCGGATGCACTTGACGATGTTCTGGGCGGCGCTGACGGCGCCGGTGACCAGGTGCACCCTGGCCTCCAGACGGACGCCGCACATACCCACCGGCTCGCGGATGCCCTCCTGGCCATCGATGACGAACTCCTGGGGCAGGATGTGCAGGATCTTCTGGTCCGCCGGGATCGCCACCGCCCGGGCGGCGTCGATGACCCGGTCCAGGTCCGCCTGGGTCACCTCGCGGTCCTTGATGGCGGTCACCCCATTGGAGCTCAGGCTGCGGATATGACTGCCGGCGATACCGGCATGGACGGCATGGATCTCACAGCCGGCCATCAGCTCCGCCTCTTCCACGGCCCGCTGAATGGACTGGACGGTGGACTCGATATCAACCACGACCCCCCGTTTGAGGCCCCGGGAGGGGTGCATCCCCACCCCCACGACCTCCACTAGGCCATCCTCCCGCTCCTCGCCGACGAGGCAGGCGACCTTGGAAGTACCGACATCGAGTCCCACCAGTAGATTCTTGTCTCCGCGTCGCGCCATGAGGCTAGCTCCGGTAGGGCAAAAGGTCCCCGTCCGGGGAACCTGGATGATTAAAGAAACGGGTTACCGTCGCGGGGTCAGGGTAGACGAGTTCCGACCCCAGGGGATACCCCAGCCCCTGCGCCACCCGGGCGGCGAGCCGGGCCCCGGACCAACTGACGGCTAACCCATTACTATATCGCATGTCCACGCGCGCCGGCCGACCGGCGGCGAGGATCTCGGGATAGGCGCGCAGGAAGCGCTCCAGCCGCGTTTCCACCTCGGTCCTGCCCAGCAGGAGGGTAAAACCCGCGTCGGTGGTTAGGGTCCAGGCCCCGCGCGCGTCATCCTGCAGGGTCAGGATCACCAGGTCCCGGGCCTTGAGCCGTTCCCCCCAGGCCAGATACCGCTCCACCACCTGCCGGGACTGATCGTCAGGGCCCCGCAGCAGGGGCAGGCCCGCCGGGATCTCGTGCCGCTCCGGCCGGAAGATCACCCCCTCCGCCGTCACCAGACCTCCCTCGCCCCAACGGGCCAGGGGCTTATGCTCCGTGACCGCGATCACCAGCCGGTCCGGCCAGGCGCGGCGCACGCCGGCATTGGCCACCCAGGGCAACTCCCGGATGGCCGCCTGGATGCTGGCCAGGTCCTGGGTAAGGATGCCGGCCTCCAGCGTCATGCCGACCCGTTCCTGGATCTGCTGCAGGGTCATGCGCCGCACCTCGCCCTCGATGCTGACGACCCGCACCGGCAGATACTGGGACTCGAGTTGTAACAACCAGTGACCGCCGGCCACCATGGCCAGGATCAGCCCCAAGCCCGACAGGCCCTTGAGAAAGCGCCAGGCCAGCCTGGGCTCCAGCCGCGGCAGGCTGAAGGCCGGGGCGGGACTGGTCTGGGGCGGATCAAACCATCTCAAGGCTTGTCTCCAGGATGCGCCACACCAGTTCATCAAAATCAAGGCCCCGGGCGCGGGCGGCCATGGGCACCAGGCTATGGTCGGTCATCCCGGGCACCGTGTTGATCTCCAGCAGGAAGGGATTGCCGGTCCCATGTATCGTCGGCGAAGTATTTGGCCTGGTAGTCATAGAAGACCCGCGGCGTCTCCAGGCGGATCAGGGGCAGGGCCTCGTCACCCAGGATGGCGCAGGTGTATTCGGGGCCACTGATCCAGCGTTCCGCCAGGACCAGCCGATCGAAGCGCGCCGCCTCCCGCCATGCGGCGGCGAGTTGGGCCACGTCGTTCACTCGGGCCATGCCGATGCTGGAGCCCTCGTGGGCGGGCTTGATCATGAGGGGAAAGCCCAGGGCGGCGGCCCGGGGCAGGTCGGCCTCTTCCCGCAGCGGGGCGAATTCCGCCGTGGGCAGGCCGGCGCCCTGCCAGACCAGCTTGCAGCGATACTTGTCCATCCCGAGGGCGGAGCCCAGGACGCCGGAGCCGGTGTAGGGCAGCCCCAGGGTCTCCAGGGCGCCCTGGATCTGGCCATCCTCGCCCCCCCGGCCATGGAGCATGATGAAGACCCGGTCGAAGCCCCCTTGCGCCAGGTGGGCCAGCACCTGCTGGTCCGGATCGATGGGCGTCACCGCGACGCCCCGGCGCCGCAAGGCGGCAAGGACGGCGTTGCCGCTCTTGAGGGAGATCTCGCGTTCGGCCGATTGGCCGCCCAACAGCAAGGCCACCTGACCAAACCGGGCCGCGTCGGTGCTCATGGCAGGTTTCCTCCGATGCAATGGACCTCGGGTTGCAGGCGCACACCGCTCTGGCCCTCCACCCGCGCCTGGATGCGCGCCATCAGCGCCCGGATGTCCCGGGCGCTGGCGCCACCGGTATTGACGATGAAATTGGCATGCCGGGTGGAGACCTGGGCCCCACCCTCGCGCTCGCCCTTGAGGCCCGCCGCCTCAATCAGGCGCGCGGCATAGTCCCCCGGGGGGTTGCGGAAGACGGACCCGCAACTCGGCTCGCCGATGGGCTGGGTGCGGTTGCGCCGCTCCAGCAGGTCGCGGATGCGCGCCTGACAGACCGCCGGCTCCCCCGCCTCCAGTTCCAGCTCCGCCGCCAGGAACCACTCCCCGTCCGGGCCCACGACCTGGCGGTAGCCCACGCGGAAATCCGCGGGACCCCGCTCCCGGAGCTGGCCCCCGCGGTCGATGGTCGTCACCCGGCGCACCCGCGTCCAGATCTCACCGCCATGGGCCCCGGCGTTGAGGGCCAGGGCCCCGCCCAGGGTACCGGGGATGCCGGCCAGGAATTCACTGCCGGCCAGCCCGCCCCGGGCGGCGAAGCGCGCCAGCTTGGCGCAGGGGACGCCGCACTCGGCCCGCAGGCCCAAGGGGCCCAGCCGTTCCAGACCGCCCAGCCGCCCCTGGGTATGAATGACCGTGCCGGGAAAACCGGCGTCGTCCACCAGGAGATTGCTCCCCAGACCCAGCCAGAGCAACGGTTCGGTAGGCTCCAGGGTGCGCAGGAAGGCCGCCAGATCGGCGGTGTCGGCCGGGCGGTAGAAGCGGGCAGCCGCGCCGCCAGGCCCCCGATATCCCCGGCCCCGGAGAGCAGGACCAGGTCCCCGTCCTCCAGCAACTTGTCCAGCACCCGGGGGACCTCCTCCAGCTCCGGACAAAAGACCGGATCGACCTGAGCCCGGACGCGGATGGCCCGGCTCAGGGCGCGCCCATCGGCGCCGGCGATGGGCGCCTCCCCCGCCGCGTAGACCTCGCACAGCACCAGCCGGTCGACGCTGGACAGGACTTGGGCAAAGTCGTCGAATTGCTCCTGGGTGCGGGTGTAGCGATGGGGCTGGAAGACCAGCACCAGCCGCCGCCCTGGCCAGCCTTGACGGGCGGCCTCCAGGGTCGCCGCCACCTCCCGGGGATGGTGACCGTAGTCGTCGATCAGCACCAGTTTCCGGCCGGCAGCGTCCCGGACCTCGCTGACCACGAAGCGCCGGCCGATACCCTGGAAACCCGCCAGGGCGCGGCGGATGGCCGCCTCCGGTACCCCCAGCTCCAGGCCGACGCTGATCGCCGCCAGGGCGTTGAGCACATTGTGGCGACCCGCGAGATTGAGCTCCACGGGGAAGCTACCGCCCCGATGCTGGGCGGTGAAATACATGCGCAGGCCCTCCTGGCGCACCTCCAGGGCACGTACGTCCGCCTCCGGCCGGGTACCGTAGGTGCGCACCGGGCGGGGTACCTGGGGCACCAGGGCGCGCACCTCCTCGTCGTCGATGCACAGTACCGCCAGCCCATAAAAGGGTAGGTGGTGCAGGAATTCCATAAAGGTGTTGCGCAGCCGGCCGAAGTCATGGCCATAGGTGACCATGTGGTCGGCGTCGATATTGGTCACCACCGCCAGCATGGGCTGGAGATAGAGGAAGGAGGCATCGCTCTCGTCGGCCTCGGCCACCAGGTAATGGGAGCCGCCGAGACGGGCATTGGCCCCGGCGCTGTTGAGCAGCCCGCCGATGACGAAGGTCGGGTCCAGGCCGCCCTCGGCCAGGACGCTGGCCACCAGGCTAGTGGTGGTGGTCTTGCCGTGGGTGCCGGCCACTGCCACGCCGTAGTAGAAGCGCATCAGCTCGGCCAGCATTTCTGCCCGCCGGACCAGGGGGATACGCCCGGCGCGGGCCGCGACCACCTCCGGGTTGGCCTCATCGATGGCCGTCGAGACGACCACGGCGTCCGTCCCCAGAATGTGTTCCGCCGCGTG
>JAGVUH010000568.1 GCA_019136395.1 Gammaproteobacteria bacterium | reverse complement strand
TTCGCCTGTTTTTTTCGATGGCCAGAGGGATGGCCATCGGCTTTGCCGATGGATGACCGGGCAGTTGATCACGGCACCGACGCCCATCGCGATGAACTCACGCTGGGCGCCGGTTTCGACCCAGAGGTTGTTGGGGTTAGGCCGCCACGATCCGGAACTCGATTGCCTTGGCAATCGGTCGCACGTGGCGATCCTCTCGCCGCATCTCCTGCAACACGCTGTCCACATCCGCGAGGAAGTCTGTCAGCAGTTGGTGGGCATCCTGGAATGCGTAAGGCACCCCTACATCCGAGCTGTGGCGGTGCTTGTGGTCATAAGCCAGGATGCGCCCGGCATTTACGCAAAAGTCCAGGTGGGCAACGCCGCGGATGAGGGTATCGTAGGGGGCAAGCACGCTACCGCCCTGCCGTGTCATCTCAGGCATCGAACAAGGCCCAGGCCGCCTGATCGTGTGGGGGGTGGCGGGTTCGGCCTTGCGAGGTCGGTATTGTCACGGGCTGTCCCCCGCTTGTGAAGACATAAATTCCGACCAGATCCGACGAATTCCGACATTTTCGCCTGTTTATTCCGATTGAAATCGCGCCAGTCATTGTTCCTACCAATCATGGCTGGCGGCGGGGCCTCTGTTTCCCCGCTCTCCCGCCCCCGCGTCGCGGGCGGTGCCCCGTTCGCCACCGAGGGTGACTTCCCCGCGGGGCTCCGCAGGCGCTGTGTGCTAAAGGCGCTTCTGCTATTCATGCGGCACGCAAGGGATAGGCGGCACAGGGTGGGCAGGCTGCATGGGGTGGTGTGCTCAGGCCGCGGCGGCGAGTGTTTCCAAAAATGCCTCTGGCTCAGACCACCGCTGAACTTCTGACAACGAATCCAACAGGCTGTAATCTTCTTTCGCCCAAACGTCGGCGCTGTCGTCGAACAGGCTAATAAAGCGCAGCGCTTCAGGACCGTAGGTGAGCTGGTTCAAATCATGCCACATGGCTAGCGTGTGCTCGGTCACGGCGCGCGCCGCCGAGCGATTGCCCGTGCTGAGTACCGACACCAGCGAGCCCTGATGGGGGAGGATGACATGAAAGTCTGGTGTCCAGCCACGCCCTGATCGGCCGGCCAACTTCGGCCGGCGGTCGAACCGGATGTCGCGCTCCACCAAGACATCCGCAACTTCGTCAGCAACGGATTCGACAGCCCGGGTCCTGAACGTGAACCAGAGATCGGACACTCTCAGGCACGCCTGCGCCACACGCAGCGTCACTGCCGCCAATGAAACACCCGGTCTGCAGCGGGCCAGGAGAATGCCTTTGAACTGCTCGATGCCATGTGTCAGGCAAATGTCCGCGATGAGGGCGTTGTGTTTCGGTGTCCGCCTGGGCGATAGGGTCTGCGAGCGCAGCCAGCGCAAGGTTTCGCCAAGATCAGAGACGATCAGGCGACCATCCTTCTCGGTAACAAACAGATCGATGTTGTCTCCATCCGGATAAAGGAAGGGCGTGCGGATTCTCCCGTGACGCTCGGTGATGACGCAGGTGAACAGCTCACCCAGCTCGCCCGCCAGGTTGTCACAATACTTTGTCATCGCTACCAAAACAGATCGTCGGTATGAGGCGGTGGCGGGAGCATGCGCCCGGTATGGACGAGTCCAGCTTCCGCGCAAAATTCTTTCCACACCGCGACCGGATCGCCGGCGGTCGCGGTGATATCCAGGGGCTCGTAGGCTTCTTTGTCGCGGAATTCTTCAGACCAACGATGCTTGTGGCAATCACCCATCTGGATGCACTGTGGATTGTGATGTGCCTTACCGAGGTCCAGGCCATAGATACGGCCTACGGTCTTCAGGATGAGACTATAGCTCAGTGCCGGTATAAGTGGGTTGTAAGTTCCCTTGATGAACAGTGGCCAGCCCCCAGCCGATGAGATTTCAGCTCTAAACTCGACACAGTGGGAATGATCTTCATCCGTTATCCAGCGAATATCGCCAACGATCTCTTTGGTCTGATCGTTTAGGATGCTCGTGAGTTCCACGGTTGCCAGCATGACATCCTCAAGAGTCAGGGTCTTGCGTTCAAATTTAGTCGCGTAGAGTACGATCGTGCTGGCCCAGGGCGCGGAGACCCGCAGCGCTCATCGCGTTAAAGTCCTGCTGGGCGACGGCGTGCATGAGGGTGTCGGCTAGGATGAGGGCGACGGCGAGGATGAGGGCGACGGCTAGGGCCAGGGCGTCGAAGGGGCCGATGCTCTCGTCCTCTCCTGACGAAGGATCTTACCCCCTCCCCCTGGCGGGGCAAGTCAGTGCGAAGGCCCTCCTATCTCCCTCCCCCCTCGTGGGGGAGGGTTGGGGAGAGGGGGAGCCCGTGCGGCCGCCCTCCCCGCCGCCAAGCACGCTACCGCCCTGCCGTGTCATCTCAGGCATCAAACAAGGCCCAGGCTGCCTGGTCGTGTGGTGGGGTGGCGGGTTCGGCCTTGCGAGGTCGGTATTGTCATGGGCTTTCCCCCACTTGTGAAGACATAAATTCCGACAAGATCCGACAAGATCCGACATTTTTGCCTGTTTTTTTCTATCGTTTTTTAGCCTGCTATCGGCAGCGCCTATGACTGCTGGCCTATAATTCCCAATCCACTAACCCGCTCTGACGCTACCCGCGCTCCCTGTCCATGCCCCTGGCTACTCGCTCAGGGATTCACCCTACCCATGCCCACCCCACCGGCAACGCCCCGCCACCACCCCCGCCATGGCCCGCATCACCCACTTCAACCCGCCCGCGGACGTCGCCGCCCTGCTGGGGGACACGCTGAGCGTCAACAAGGCGAGCAAGTTCGCCTCGGCCTCGGCCTATCCCACCAACCACAAGCTCAAGCCGGTGCAGCCTAAGATGCGCTGGTCCAACCCCTACAACATGGGCCACGTTGCCGACTGGCTCATCCAGTTTGGCCCGGCAAGCTGGCGCGATGGCAGCCGGCCGTCCCTCCGCACCGAGATCCTCAACGGCATCGCCCGCCGCTCCTTCGCCGCCGAGTTCTGGACCGCCCCCGCGCCGGTCACCGACCGCATCGAGGTGGCCTACCCCACCGTAGACCGCACCGCCCATCCACCCCCGGACCCGGCCGATCCCCTGGACACCGCCAACACCGACTGTGATTACTCCCTCCGCTCCGCCTACTGGCCCTTCAGCCAGGCCAGTGCGGGCGGCTGGCCGCCCCTGCCGGGCTGGGCCGGCGCCATCGATGCCAACCGCTACTTCGTCGACACCTGGCACGCCCAACGCTCCCTGACCTACCCTTTCCCCAAGCACTCCGTGGGCGACGAGCGCGGCTTCGTCCTCATCCACCTCCAGGGCAGCATCAGCGCCAACGCCGAAGAGTCAGGCCTCAAGCTCTGGTTCACCCCCTCGGCCGCGGTCCACTTCTTCAGCTACCAGTCCTCCGCCGACGGCTTCAGCGAGTCAATCGCCGAGAACTGGGCCTTCCTCTACGATGGCAACCTCGCCATCCCCCCCACGAATCTTGGCTGGAGCCACACCCAGCCCGTGGATCTGGTCTTCCAGCTCGGGGCCAATCTCTCCAACGGCTGGAGCAAAACCACCGGCTGGCTCAACCTCAAGCTCAGCACCCGCGCCCCCTGCGGTATCTACCGCGCCAGCAACGCCTGGGCCGAGTGCCGGGTCAACCTGAACGTCCAGGTCTACCGCCCCAGCTTCCTCACCTGAGATCCGCCCGCCATGAGCCATCAGATCAACCTCGACACCCGCGGCGTCCTCACCGTCCAGGACCAGGCCGGCCAACCGGTCAAGATCGTCATCAAGCTCGCCGGCAAGGGCTTCGGCAACGGCCGCATCGTCGGTGACCGCCAGTACCAGGTCTGCCGCTACGTCGAAACCATCAACGACCGCAAGAGCCCGGCCCAGCTTGCCCGCCGCGAGCGCTTCAAGGCCGCCGTCGCCGCCTGGCGGGCCCTACCCGAAGCAGAACGCCAACGCCAGCACGCGGAGGCCAAGGCCGAGGGCCGCTCCGGCTGGAACCGCTTCATCGCCGAGTATCTGCGCCAGAACGCGTGAGAAACCGTTTCATCGCCAACTATCTGCGTCAGCATGCGTGAGGAACCGCCTTATCGCCAACTATCTGCGTCAGACCCCGTAAAGCCCCGCGCCACCCTTCTCGCCACCACCCGCCCATCATCGAGGATATCCACCACCGGCCAGGGCTCCACCTGGTCCGGGTCCGGGTCCTCGTCCCCCCCGTCCCACACCTCTTCCAGATAGCCATGCTGGGCCATCACATCGGCCCCCAGGATGTTGAATAGGGCCGCCACCGTGGCATGCCGCCCCCGCACGCACCGCCAAGCCTCCGGCGCCAGGCGCTCCCGCTCCAGCCCAAAGTACCAGCAGGCCCGCATCCCACCCTGAGGCTCAGAACTGATAAGGGCCATGCGTGAGCGGCTGGTAACCCGCAACGTGGTAGGTGATGCCGTACTGCCCCGGACCGACCGCCAACGCCCAGGAGCCATCGGCCGCCGTCTCGGTCCTGGCCCGTAACTGGCGACTGTTCCACCCCCACACCGAGACCGACACGCTCGGCACGCCCTCATGGCGCACCTGGCCCGCGATGGACCGGTACGCGCCTGCGTCGCAGGCCGGGGTCTGGTGCAATTCGCTCAGAATCAAGGCCCGTGCCGGCAAACCGCCCGGGCGCAGGTAGGGGTACAGCAGGCCGAGCGGCATCGCGTAGTAACCCCTCAGCACCACGCCAACCGGTCCCAGATCGCTCATGCGCTCACACCATCAGCAGCCAATCGTCTTCGTGCAGGGACACGGCATAGCGCCCATCGGCGCCACCGGTTTGCAACATCAGGAACTCCCGACCTTGATAAAGCCCGCGCCCCTGGAAACGAGTCAGATGCGTGCCAGGGTATTGATGCACCACGTTGAAGATGCCCGGGATGACGCCCCGAATCAGATTCGTGTAGCCGCTCACCTCGATGATGCGCATCCGGTCAAGCAATAAGCCGCCGGTGATGGGATCGGGAAAGGGCGGACCATTCGAGCCCGAGGTTGAGGTATTCCAGGGACTACAAGGCAAAACGCCACACGGAACCGCACTGCCAAGCTGGGCAAAGCCGTTGGCCAGGTAATGGCCCGTTGACGTACCGCCAGCGGTCATGCGATTGGCGAAATTGGTGTAGGAGGCCGATGAAGAACTGGCATGACGCCCCACGATCAGCGTCAGGCTCGGATCGTTCGGCATGAAACTGGGGCAATCGCCAAAAAAGAAGCTGTCGCAACTGGTGCCCACGCCACCATGGGTGGGATAGGCAAAGCCATACCACAGCAACAAGACCCGATCGGTCGCCAGCAGCAGCCAGGCCCGGGCATCGAGCGAATAGGCATTGGACCGATACAGGTACAAGCCATTGGCAAGCTGAGCGGCGGCGGGAAAGGGCTCGACTCCCAGGTCGACGCTGGTCATCTCACGATAACCCAACACCTGCGCGGCGTAATTGGCCGTGTCCACCACCCGCAGGTAGAAGCGATTGCCCGCGGGCGGCCGGTACACCGCCTTGTTGACATCGCTAAAGGGCTTGGCCCAGCCCACCGGGGGCTTGTCGCCATAGCCGTTCACCAGGCAGGCATCGAGGACGTTGATCAGGGACCCTGGATAGCCATTGAGGACCGGGGCGCCCACATCGTCGGAGCGGTAGATCGTGAGCATGTCAGTCTGTCAGGGCAAAGAGTAGGGGGCTGGCAACGGGGGGCGGCGAGTAACCCGCCTTGAGGGTGATGGTCTCGCTCAAGGGCGGCACCTGATAGCCGGTGGAGCAGGCCGCGCCGCCGAGCAGCACGCAGGACAGGAAGCAATTCCAGGCCGTCAGCCCCGCATCGAGCTCCCGGGCGACATCCTGCCAATAGGCCCGCTGTTGCGGGTTCAGGGTTCGCCACCGCGCCCGGGCCTCGGCAAACTTGGCCCGGACCTGGGCCTGCGACGCCGAGGGCGCCTGGCGCCGCACGCTCCCGGGTTCACCCCCCCGGTACATCAGCACATGACCGCGCATGTGCCGCAGGCGGGTATCCCCCGCGATCGTCCCGCTGGCGTCCAGGCTCATCAGCGGCCCCTTGACCTTGGCGATGGCCGTTGCGCACGGCAAGCGGATCCAGCGGGCATCCCAACTGACCGGCGGCCCCTTGACCTTGGCCATGACGGGCTAGCCTGCGCCTTCGAGCAGCAGCACCCCGGAGCCGTCCTCCAACAACAACAGGGTCGCCGTCTCGATCAGCAGGGCCGCGTTCACCTCCTCCCCGGGCTGGGCCATCCAGGCCGCCAGGTAGAGGTTCCAGCCGCGCGACCCCGGCGCCGTGACCGGCAGCACATGCACCCCGCCGGCATGATGGCGGAAACAGAGCGCGCCGCCGACCTGGCCGGCGGCATCAACCGAGAGCAGCGGGCCGCGGACCTTGGCCATACGCCATACCCCCTGGGTTCAGGCTGCGGTCGAGCAGGCTTTCGTCCCGCGCCAACCGCAGTTCCATTTCGTGTACCCGGTCCTTCAGGGAGAGGATCTCGGTGATCAACTGCCGGTTCTCCCCGGTGAGCTTGTCCATCACCTCGTCCTTGCAGTCCAGCTTGTCCTTCAGCCGGGCAATCAGCGCCTCGCCTTCATCGAGCTGCACCTTGAGCCGCTGCATCTGCTGCTCCTTGCCCTCCAGCTCCAGAATGCGCGCCCGCAGGCTCAGGCTCTCCGCCTGAAGCACCGCGCGCTCCTCATTCAGCCGATGGATCTGGTCCCCATGATCGCGAATCTGCTGGCGCAGGGTCTCATAGACCTCGGCCGTCGCCGCGTCCCGGCTGTTGGCCAGGTGATCGACGTGGTACTTGCGCAGGTAGAGCATGACCGGCGCCGCCCCCACCAGCAGGGCGGCCACCACCAGACCAAACCACTTGGCGCCCATCAGAAAGGGGTCCCCGCCGTCGGGGATGGCCTGAATGGCCGTGGGCAGGGCTTCGGTCATGACATCCCCCAAGGGTGGTCAGGCACAGCCAAGGCGCCACGGATGGCACCGATGGCCGCGGGCAGCGTTTCGGTCATGACATCCCCCCGTCGTTATCCAGGTATATTCCAAGTTTTCGTTCAGATCCCTCGCGCCCCAGAAGGGCTTCGGCCGCACCAGCCGCTGATGCGCTTACTCCCTCCCCCCTGGCGGGGGAGGGCCGGGGAGAGGGGGTCTGCATGGCTACTTCAGAGACAACCATGGCCCCGCGGATGACACCGCTGGCCACGGGCCGCCATTCCAGCAGGGCGCCCATCAATCGTTGTCGGGCACATCAAAGGCCCGGCGGATCTGCTGACAGATCCCCAACACCACGATGTCATCCACCGTGTTCTCCGTCTTGCCTACCGCCTCCTCGATGGTATCGAGCAGGCCATCCAGGCCCTTCTTGAGGATCTCAGGCGACATCATCACCACCAGGGC
>JAGVUH010000023.1 GCA_019136395.1 Gammaproteobacteria bacterium | reverse complement strand
GAGGCAGGCCTACTTGGCCTGGTGCTTGGCCCGCATCCGTTCCACCACCTCGTCGGAGATGTCGATGCGTTCGCTGAAGTAGAAGACATCCTTGCCGCTGACGATGAGGTCGATACCGCGCTCCTTGGCCAGCTCGGTGACCACCTCCTCGACCTGCTTGCCGAGCTTGGTGCGCATCTCGTTCTGGCGCAGGGTCAGGTCCTCGCGGGCCTCGCCCTGGGCGTACTTGAGCTTGCGGTCGCGGTTGCGGATGTCATTGGTCAGACGCTGGACTTCGTCATTGCCCATCAGGGGGGCGTCCCGCTCCAGCCGTTCCTGCAGGGCGGTGAGCTCCTCCTGCTGTTCCCGCAACTTCAGCTCCCGCTCGGCCACGGCCCGCTGCAGCTCGTTGCGCGCCTGCTCGTACTGGGGTGAACGCTCGACGATGCGATCCGGATCGATGGCGCCGATGACGTAGTTCACGGCGGCGGCGGGGCCCGCCACGCCGAGCAAGGCCGCGCCCAGGGCGACGACCGGAAGGGGGAACGGCTTGAACATCAGCAGCACCTCACGCTGGGGCCTGGCGACCCGGCCGACCTAGAAGTTCTGCCCCAGGCCGAACTGGAAGATTTGGGTATCGTCACCTTCCTGCTCGTTCATGGGGTAGGCCGCGCTGGCGAAGATGACACCGACGGGGGACAGCCAGACCAGCGACACGCCGGCGGAATAGCGCAGATCACCCAGGTCGAAGCCGTCGGGGGCGATGAGGCCATTCATGTTGTTGGTCGTCCAGACGTTGCCGAAGTCGAAGAAGGCGCTGAGGCGGATGGTGTCGGCCAGGTCCCCGGAGATGGGCGGGGGCATGAAGAGCTCGGCGCTGCCAACGATCTTGATGTTGCCGCCGATGGGGTACTGCTCGCCGGTGACCTCCCGGGGGCCGAGGGTGTTCTCCTGCCAGCCGCGCACCGAGCGGGGACCACCGGCGTAGAAGTTCTCGAAGAAGGGCAGGCCACTGGTGGCGTCGCCATAACCGTCCCCGTAACCCAGATCGGCCCGCAGGTTAAGGGTGTAGCGGCGGGCCAGGGGGAAGTAATGGCGATGGCGATAGGTCAGGCGCCAGTACTCCAGGTCGCTGCCCGGTCCCGACAGCTCCAGGGCGAGATTCTGCAGCACGCCCTTGGTCGGGAAGACGGTGGTATCTCGGGAGTCCTTGAGATAGCCCGCGTTCAGCACATAGTCGTTGTAGGTGTCGCCATTCAGGAGGACGAATTCGTCCGCCACCACCGAGTCACCCGGCTTGAGCTTGATGTACTGGTACTGAAGGCCCAGGCTGGCGCGGCTGACATCCGAGATCGGCAGGCCGAAGTTGATGCCGGCGATGCCCTGGTCCGTCGAGTAGCGCGCCAGATCCAGGTTCTCGTAGTTGGTCTCCCGGTAGGAAAGGGTGAAGCCACGGCTGATGCCGTTGATGGTGTAGTAGGGGTTGTTGTAACCCAGCTCGTAGACCCGGTTGGCGTCACTGGTATTGAAGGCGAAGGAGACGCGCTTGCCCGTGCCCAGGAAGTTGTTCTGGGTCACGCTGGTGTTGAAGATGATGCCCTGGGTCTGGGAGTAGCCGACGCCGGCCATGAGGTTGCCGGAGGGCTTTTCCTTGACCGTGACGTCCACGTCGACCTGATCCGGGGAGCCGGGCACGGCGGGGGTCTCGATGCTGACGTCGTCGAAGAAGCCCAGGCGCTGCAAGCGCTCGCGGGACTCCCGGACCAGCTCCGAGGAGAACCAGGAGGCCTCCAGTTGCCGCATCTCGCGGCGCAGGACCTCATCCCGGGTCTTGGTGTTGCCCTTCATGTTGACCCGGCGGACGTAGACGCGCTTGCCGGGGTCGACGAAGAAGATGACCTTGACCACCTGCTTTTCCTCATCCACCTCCGGGATGGTGTTGACGTTGGCGAAGGCATAGCCCTCGTCCGCCAGGCGCCGGGAGATCCGTTCCGCGCTCTGGGTGGTGGCCTTGCGGGAGAAGGGCTCGTTGCGGCGCATGTGGATCAGGGGGAAGACCTCCTCCGTGGGCAGGGTCGGTTCCCCGGCGAGCTGGATGTCGCTGACGAGGAAGATGTCCCCTTCCTTGATCACCACCGTGATGTAGATGTCCTTGCGATCGGCGCTGATGGACACCTGGGTGGACTTGATCTCGAACTTGATGAAGCCCCGGTCGAGGTAGAAGGAGCGCAGGCTCTCCAGGTCGCCGCCCAGCTTCTGCTTGGAATACTGGTCGTTCTTGCTATACCAGGACAGCCAGTCGGACTTGCCGAGTTTGAACAGCCCCAGCAGTTCCTTTTCCGGGAAGGCCTCGTTGCCGATGATGTTGATCTGCTTGATGCGGGCGGTGAGCCCCTCGATGACGTCGATGGTCACCCGCACCCGGTTCCGCTCCAGGGGGGAGACCGTGGTCTGGACCTCGACACCATACTTGCCGCGGGAGAAATACTGGTTCTTGAGCTCCTGTTCGATGCGGTCGAGGATGGCCTTGTCGAAGACCCGCCCCTCGGCCAGGCCGATCTCCTTGAGGGCGGCGCGGAGCTGCTCCTCGTCGAGATCCTTGTTACCGCTGAGAATGATCTCGGCCACCGTGGGCCGTTCCTGGACGGTCACCACCAGGACGGTGCCCTCCCGCTCGACCTTGACGTCCTCGAAGAAGCCGGAGGCGTAGAGGGCGCGGATGCTCTTGGCGGTGACCTCGTCCGTGGTGCTGTCACCGATCTTGACCGGCAGCAGGCTGAAGACGGTACCGGCGGAGATGCGCTGCAGGCCCTCGATGCGGATGTCACTGACCTTGAAGGTATCAGCCCAGGCAGCGCCCAGACCGAGCAGCCAGAGGCTGAGGACCAGGAGGAGGCGGGGGAGCGCCTGGCAACGGGTGGCCGTTGCGGTGGGGGCCGGGCACGGCGCCGGCGACCCGCAGGCACCCCGTCCGGCGCGCCCAGGCAGCGTCGGCCGACGGCCGGCAAAAACCAGTCTGGAGATTCCCAACACCCTTCCCCCTGTGGAGTTGGCCGCCACCCCGGGCGACCCTCATGCGTGGCCGATAAGTATAGGCCAAGGGCACCCCGAACAAAACCACCGCGGTCCGAGCCACCGAACCCCCGGAGATGGCTTGCCGGGGCGATCCCGCCCCCCCTGGCCGCGGCAAGCCGCCGCCGGGGTCCGCGACGCTAGTTGAACAGGCGCTGGAGGTCGACGTAGAAGGCCAGGGACATGAGGGCGGCGATGAGGACCACCCCGATGCGTTGCCCGAGCATCTGCAGCGATTCGGACAGGGGGCTGCCCTTGACGGCCTCCACCAGGTAGAACAGCAGGTGGCCCCCATCCAGCAAGGGGATGGGCAGGAGGTTGAGCACCCCGAGACTGATACTGACCACGGCCAGGAACTTGATGAAGTAATCCACCCCATGACTGGCGCTACGCCCGGCGCTCTCGGCGATGGAGATGGGGCCGCTGAGGTTCTCCACCGAGGCCTGACCGGTGAGCATGCGGCCCATCACCTTGAGCATGAGCCAACTCATGTCCAGGGTCTTGGCGACGGCCACCCGGGCGGCATCGAGGGGTCCCAGGCGGACCTCGGCCCGGTATTCCGCCAGCAGGGCCTCGGGCACCTCGACCCCGGCGCCGACCCGGCCGATCTCCCCGCTGGGCCCCGGCACCGGGCGGGGGGTCAGGTCGAGCTCCAGTTCCTCATCCCCCCGCGCCAGGCGCAGCGCCAGGGATTGGCCCGGGTGGTCACGCACCTGCTTGACCCACTCGTCCCAGGTGGCGACGGGCTCCCCGGCGACGCTAAGGATCAGATCCCCGGGTCTGAGCCCGGCCTCCTCGGCGGCCTCGCCGGCGACGAGGGTGCCGATGCGCGGCGGCAGGGGGGGTTGGGCGGGGCTGAGGCCGATCTGGGTCAGGATGGCGGGATCATCGGGGAGGGCGGCCAGGCCCGGGCCTGACAGGACCAGGCGCTGCTCGTCCCCATCCCGGTCGCGGACCCGCACCGGCAGGTCCTCCCCATCCAGGGACTCGGCCATGAGGGCGAAGACCGCCGCCTCCCAGGTCGGGGTGGGACGGTCGCCGATCTGGAGCAGTTCGTCCCCCACCTGGATCCCCGCCTCGGCGGCCAGGGAGTCGGGGGTGACCGCGCCGATCAGGGCCCGGCTGCCAGTTTCACCCACCACCAGGAGCCCCCAGTAGAGCAGGATGGCGAAGGCGAGATTGAACAGGGGCCCGGCGAGGACGATGGCGGTCCGCTTCCACAACACCTGGCGGTTAAAGGCCAGGTGGGCCTCCGCCGGGTCCACCGCCTCCTCCCGCTCGTCGAGCATCTTGACGTAACCGCCCAAGGGGATGCCTGCCAGGACGTACTCGGTGCCGTCGCGGCCGACCCTGCGCAGCAGGGGCCGCCCAAAACCGATGGAGAAGCGCAAGACCTTGACCCCCAGGCGTCGAGCCACCCAGAAGTGACCGAACTCGTGGACGGCGATGAGGACGCCCAGGGCGACGATGAAGGAGAGCAGGGTATGGAGGAGATCGGGCATGCGTCAGTTATCCAGCAAGAGCGGCGGGAAGAGGGACATGCCTTATGGGACCGGGGCTGGCAACAGTTGTTCCGCCAGGGCCCGGGCCTCCCGATCCGTGGCCAGCAGGGTCTCCAGGCCATCCGCGGGCACCGGCCCGGCGGGCAGTCGCGCCAGGGTCGCCGCCACCAGGTCGGCGATGGCGGTGAAGCCGATGCGCCCGCCAAGGAAGGCGGCCACCGCCACCTCATTGGCGGCGTTGAGGATGGTCGGGGCCGTGCCGCCGGCCTCGGCGGCCTGGATCGCCAGGGACAGACAGGGGAAGCGGTCGTAACCGGGCGGCGAGAAGTCCAGACGGCCGACGGCGAAGAGGTCGAGGGGCGAGACCCCGGAACTGAGGCGCTCCGGCCAGGCCAGGGCGTGGGCGATGGGGGTGCGCATGTCCGGGTTGCCGAGCTGGGCCAGCACCGAGCCGTCCACGTACTGCACCAGGGAATGGATGACGCTCTGGGGATGGATGACGATCTGGATGCGCTCCGGCCGGGTGCCGAACAGCCAGCAGGCCTCGATCAGCTCCAGGCCCTTGTTCATCATGGTCGCCGAGTCCACCGAGATCTTACGGCCCATGCTCCAGTTGGGGTGGGCGCAGGCCTGGTCCGGGGTGACCTGGGCGAGCTCCGCCAGGGGCCGGTCGCGGAAGGGCCCCCCGGAGGCGGTGAGCAGGATACGCTCCACCCCGACCCGCTCCAGGCCGCGCTCATAGCCCGGGGGCATGCACTGGAAGATGGCGTTGTGCTCGCTGTCGATGGGCAGCAGCAGGGCGCCGCTGGCGGCGGCGGCGGACATGAGGATCTCCCCGGCGATCACCAGGGCCTCCTTGTTGGCCAGCAGCAGGCGCTTGCCGGCCCGGGCCGCGGCCAGGGTCGGCAGCAGGCCGGCGGCGCCGACGATGGCCGCCATGACGATGTCCAC
>JAGVUH010000505.1 GCA_019136395.1 Gammaproteobacteria bacterium | reverse complement strand
AGCGCCCTGAGTCTGCTGCTGGGCAACAAGCACAGCCGCGAACTGGTCGGCAACGTCCTGACCTATGGTGGATTGGCGGCGGTGGGGGCGATTGCCTACAAGGCTTACGGCAACTGGCAGGCGCAGCAGGGAGGGGGGACGCCCCCAGTCGAGCCCCAAACCCTCGACCGCCTGGCCCCCGCGCAGGTGGAGGAGCGCGGCCAAGCCCTCCTCCTGGCCATGGTCACGGCCGCCAAGGCCGATGGTCATATCGATCAGCGCGAGCGGGACTTGTTGACCCAGTCGATCAGCAAGCTCGGGGGTGGCGCCGCCTTCGAGCGGTGGCTTGCCGGCGAGCTCGACAAGCCCCTGGACCCGGGTGCCGTGGCGCGAACGGCGACCAGTCCAGAAATGGCGGCGGAGCTGTACATCGCCAGCGTGCTGGTCGTCGACGAGGAACATTTCCTGGAACGTGCCTACCTGGACGAACTGGCCCGGCAATTAGGGCTGGCTCCAGAGCTCAAAGCCGAGTTGGAGCGGCAGGTCAGGCTGGAATTGGCCCAAGGCAAGCAGTTAACGTCCTTACCCCGCTAGACTTGGAAACCGTCCAGCAATGACTTCCCGAATGGCGAGAGCCCCCTTGGACGCAAATCGGGAATGAGCAAATGGACGCTTTCTTAGCCAAAGACGGTTCACTGCCATCGGGACCCGCTTCTGGGGTCCTACTACGAAACGAAGCCAACTCATCGGTCTCCAGCCGGGCAAGGCCGTGATGCCGGCCCCATCCCGGCGGAAGCCGGCCCATTTCGGCTTACAATCCTGGTGGTACCCCCTCAGCCCCCTTCTCTCCAACTCTTCCCCACCAGGGGGGAGGGAGTAAGAGAGTCAGCACCTTGTGCCACCAAAGCCCTCATCGTGCGCGAGGGGTCTGAACAAAGACTCCTGGTGAACCAGGCGATGGTTCTCGCCCACCAGGTGAGCGATGACCCACGCCAAGGCATTAGTATCAGCGTCGAGGGTATGCAATGAGCGACGAAGTTGGTCAGGGAGACAGCCAGCTCCCAGGCTGGCAGTTCTGGATCGACCGGGGCGGGACCTTTACCGATATCGCGGCGCGCCGGCCCAATGGCCAGCTCCTGACCCATAAGCTGCTGTCGGACAATCCCGAGCGCTATGCGGATGCCGCCCTGCACGGCATCCGTCACCTGCTGGGCCTGGCGGCGGACGCTCCCATCCCGCCCGGGAACATCGCGGCGGTGAAGATGGGCACCACGGTCGCCACCAACGCCCTGCTGGAGCGGCGTGGTGACCGGACCCTGTTGCTCATCACCCGGGGCTTTCGGGATGCCCTGCGCATCGGCTATCAGAACCGCCCCCAGCTCTTCGCCCGGCGGATCGTCCTGCCGGAGCTGCTCTACGAGCGGGTCGTCGAGGTGCCGGAGCGGGTCTCGGCCCAGGGGGAGGTCCTGGTACCCTTGGATGAAGCTGCCACCCGCGCCGCCCTGGCGGAGGCCTATGGCGACGGCATCCGCGCCCTGGCCATCGTCTTTCTTCACGGTTACCGTTATCCCGACCATGAGGCCCAGGCGGCTGCCCTGGCCCGTGCGATCGGCTTCACCCAGGTCTCTGTCTCTCACCAGATCAGCCCCCTACCCAAGCTGGTCGGGCGTGGCGACACCACGGTGGTGGACGCCTATCTCACGCCCATCCTGCGCCGTTATGTCGATAAGGTCGCGGCCCAGTTGGGAGGGGAATTCACTGCGGTGCCATGCGGTAGCTCAGTGGGTGGAGATGCTTATCTCTCGCCCATCCTGCAACCTTGTATCGATCAGGTCGTCGCCCCGTTTAGAGGGGAAGCGGAGGCGTTCCCCGACGGCGAGTCCGCGCAAAATGACACTCGGATGCCGGACGAGGGCTCGGTACGGGGTGGCGATACGGAGGAAAGCGGCGTTAACTGTCATGAGGCGGCAGGACACACCCCTGATAATGAAAGTCCTTCCCGTGACTTTCACGCCAAGGTGCTGCTGGCGGCGGCGGAGACCAATCCCAGGACGCGCATCCTGTTCATGCAGTCCCACGGTGGACTGGCCGACGCCCGCCACTTCCAGGGCAAGGACAGTATCCTCTCCGGCCCCGCCGGCGGCCTGGTGGGCGCCGCCCGCACCGCCGCCGCGGCCGGATTTGACCGCATCATCACCTTCGACATGGGCGGCACCTCCACCGACGTCGCCCACTATGCCGGTGAATTCGAGCGCGCCTTCGACACCCTGGTCGCCGGTGTGCGGTTGCGGGCGCCCATGCTCCATATCCATACCGTGGCGGCGGGGGGTGGCTCCATTTGCCGTTTCGACGGCACCCGGCTGCGGGTCGGTCCCGCCTCCGCCGGGGCCAATCCCGGTCCGGCCTGCTACCGGCGGGGCGGTCCCCTGACCCTGACCGACTGCAACCTGCTGCTGGGGCGGATTCAGCCGGACTGCTTCCCCCAGGTCTTCGGCCCCGACCAACGCCAGTCCCTGGACCGGAACATCGTCCACCAGCGCTTCGCCACCCTGGCCGCGGAGGTCGCGGCCGCCACCGGCCAGCACTTGACCCCCATGGCCCTGGCTGAGGGCTTCCTGCGCATCGCCGTGGAGAACATGGCCAATGCCATCAAGCACATCTCCACCCAGCGCGGTTACGACGTCACCACCTATACCCTGTGCTGCTTCGGCGGCGCCGGCGGCCAGCACGCCTGCGCCGTGGCCGATGCCCTGGGGATGCCGACCATCCTCATCCACCCCCTGGCCGGCATGCTGTCAGCCTATGGCATGGGCTTGGCGGAGACGCGGCTGCTCAAGGAACGGGCACTGGAGATGCCCCTGACCGCGAACCTGATCCCGGCCCTGGTGGCCGCCTGGGTCGAACTGGAGACCGCCGGGCGCGCCGCGATGATGGCGCAAGGCCTGCCCCCCGACCGCCTACGCGCCCAGGGCAACATGCGGCTGCGTTACGCCGGCAGCGACACCGCCCTGAGCATCCCCGTCCCTGAATGGGCGAAGGGGGCAACGTCCCCGTCCAGGCCAGAGGGTGGAAGCCCGCAAGCGGGGCGCGACCCGAAAAGGCCTGGCCTGGCGGGGCTCGAGCCTGCGGCAGGCGAAGAGGCAGGGCTCGATTCAGTAGGGCTCGATCTGGAGGGCCTGGCCGACCGCTTCGCCGCCGCCCATCGCCAGCGGTTCGGTTTCGTCATGACGGACAAGGCGTTGGTAGTGGAGGCGGTGACGGTGGAGGTCATCGGGGAGGATTTCGCCGCCGAGACCAAGATCGGTGGGTGGGCCGGGCTTGCCACCCTCCCCTCCCTTGGAGCGGATTCGCCTGCTCGGGCCAATACCTCCGACGCCATTTCCCTGGCCAATAACCTCAGCAAGGTGCCCGCCATCCCCTCTCCCAATGGCTCCGCGAACCCCACCAGAGCCAATCCCGCCAGCGCCAGCCCGAACCCTGCCCGTGACGACTCCTCCAGCGGCCCCCAGAAATCAGCCAGCGCCAACCCTACCCGCGCCACCCTGCCCCTGCACCTGGCGGGCCAGGATCATGCCGTCCCCCTCTTCCAGCGTGGCGCCCTGCGGGCCGGGGAGATGATCCGCGGGCCGGCCATCGTCAGCGAGGACGGGGCCACCACCCTAATCGAGCCCGGCTGGCAGGGCGAGGTACGGCCAGGCGGCGAACTGGTCCTGACCCGCCACGAACCCCGCCCGGCGCGGGTCGCCGTCGGTACTGCCGTCGATCCCATCCTGCTGGAGGTCTTCAACAACCTTTTCATGGCCATCGCCGAACAGATGGGGGTGACCCTGGCCAACACCGCCCACTCGGTGAACATCAAGGAACGCCTGGACTTTTCCTGCGCTCTCTTCGACCGCGAGGGCCAGCTCATCGCCAACGCCCCCCACATCCCCGTCCACCTGGGCTCCATGGGGGAGGCGGTGCGGGCCCTGATCCACTCCCGTGGCGACCAGTTCCAGCCCGGGGACGTCTACGCCAGCAACGCCCCCTATAGTGGCGGGACTCACCTGCCGGACGTGACCGTCATCACCCCGGTCTTCGCGGAGACCGCGGCGACGACAGCGGTGTTCTACGTCGCCTCCCGTGGTCACCATGCCGACATCGGCGGCATCACCCCCGGCTCCATGCCGCCGGACAGCGTCACCATCGACCAGGAGGGGGTGCTGCTCGAAAATTTCCTTCTGGTGCGCACCGGCCGTTTCCGCGAGGCCGAGCTCCTTGAACGGTTGACCGGTGGCCCCTGGCCGGTACGCAACCCCCGCCAGAACCTGGCTGACCTTCAGGCCCAGATCGCCGCCAACGAGAAAGGGGCCCGGGAACTGCGGCGCATGGTCGCCCACTATGGCCGGGCGGTGGTCGCGGCCTACATGGGCCATGTCCAGGACAACGCCGCCGAACAGGTCCGTCGCGCCCTGGACCGCCTCCAGGATGGTGACTTCGCCGGTGAGATGGATAACGGCGCCGTCATCCGCGTCGCCATCCGCCTGGACCGGGTGCGCCGTGCCGCCCGCATCGACTTCACCGGCACCTCGCCCCAGCAGCCCAGCAATTTCAACGCCCCCCGCGCCATCACCCTGGCGGCGGTGCTCTACGTCTTCCGCACCCTGGTGGACGACGACATCCCCCTCAACGCCGGCTGCCTGCGCCCCCTGGAAATCGTCATCCCTCCGGGCAGCCTGCTCGACCCTCGCCCCCCGGCGGCGGTGGTTGCCGGCAACGTGGAGACCTCCCAGTGCCTGGTCGATACCCTCTACGGTGCCCTTGGCTTGCTGGCCGCCTCCCAGGGCACCATGAACAACCTGACCTTCGGCAACGAGCGCCATCAGTATTACGAGACCATCTGCGGCGGCGCCGGGGCGGGTCCGGGTTTCGACGGGGCCTCCGCGGTACATACCCACATGACCAACTCCCGACTCACCGATCCGGAGATCCTGGAGTGGCGCTTCCCGGTGCGGGTGGAGGAGTTCAGCATCCGCCGGGGCAGCGGCGGTGCCGGTCGCTGGCGCGGCGGTGACGGCGTCGTCCGCCGGCTGCGCTTCCTGGAGCCGATGACCGCCGCCATCCTCTCCGGCCGTCGTCGCACCCCGCCCTTCGGGCTGCACGGCGGCGGCCCTGGCCAGGTGGGACGGAACGCCGTGATCAGGGCCGACGGCCGAACAGAGGAACTGGCCGCCACCTCCGGGACCGCCATGCAGGCCGGGGACGCCATCCAGATCGAGACGCCGGGTGGTGGGGGTTATGGGGTCGAGGACGGTCCCCCTGACCCGCTTAGGATCGTGGACGTCTGATACCGGTTGCGGCGGCCGACCGGACCCCTGGCGCCGGCGATTTGACGACTGACCACCACCGCTGACCCGCAGGGGCGGGTAAAACCGACCTGGGGCCGGGCCAGGCGGTCATTACGGCTGGCTACCGGCCAGGGCCAGAGGCCTGATCAGGAGCCGGTGAGTCAACCAGGCGCCACCACCGCAAAAGGCCATCACCAGGGCCAGGGGCTGGCCGGTGCCATCGTG
>JAGVUH010000644.1 GCA_019136395.1 Gammaproteobacteria bacterium | reverse complement strand
CCGAGGCCGAAGCGGTCGCCGAGGTCGCGCTGCGTCTCTGGCAGTCCCGGCTCCCGGGCCAAAGCCTGGCCGCCTTGCTCGATCCAAGCCGACAAAGCCCTTACGGTGAAGCGCCCGGCGTAAGCCTTAAGGCCCCCTCTCCCCAACCCTCCCCCGCCAGGGGGGAGGGAGTAAGAGAACCAGCGGATACCCCGCTAGGAGCGCTGTCCGGTGCCAAGGTCGGTGCCCAATCCGTCGCCCTTGCCGGCACGCCGTCAGGGATTGGCCTCACCCCCGCGGCGGACTTCGCCCTGGAGTCCGCACTGGCTGATCTGGCCGCCCGCCTGGCCGGGGTGCACTTGCGGCGGTGGCTGGCCCCGGAGGCGAGCGACAGGGTGCCGGTCAACGCTACCCTCGGCACCCTGCGCGACCAGACCCCGGCCCGCCTCGCGGCGGCCTGCCAGGCCGGTTACCGGGTGCTCAAGCTCAAGGTCGGGCTGGACGCGCCTGAGACCGAAATCGCCCATCTGCGGAAGCTGGCGTCTCATCTGCCTCCCGGGGCCCGTTTGCGCCTCGACGCCAACGGTGCCTGGGACTATGACCAGGCGGCGCGCCTGATCGACCAGCTCAATGACCTCCCCATCGAATCCCTGGAAGAGCCGCTGAAATCCCTGGAAGTGCCACCGAAGGTACCGGACTGGCAGGCCCTGCGGAGTCTTCAGGCCCAAGCCCGCTTTGCCCTGGCCCTGGATGAGTCGCTGCACCTCCCTCCCCTTCCGATGGCGAACATAGCCGCGGTGGCCCGGCATCCGGTCGACAGCTTCCTGTCCGCCGGCGACCCGCCCGTGCGCCGCCTCGTGCTCAAACCCGCGGCGGTCGGTGGGCTGCGGCGGACCCTGTACCTGGCCCGGGAGGCCGCCCGCCTTGGCCTGGAGGTCGTCCTCACCAGCCTGATCGAGAGCGCCGCCGGCCTGTGGCCCAGCCTGCAACTCGCCGCGGCCCTCTCCTCCCCCATCCCGCAAGGGCTGGCCACCTCCCACTGGCTGGCCCAGGACCTGGGACGGGTTCCCGACCCGGAGCGCGGGCATATCTGGCTGGGGCAGGACAGTGGCAGCGGATTTATCCCCCTGAGATCCGCTGACTCTGACTCCTCAGATTAACCCCGGAGCCTTTTGGTTTTCGCTGAGATCCGGCCAGATCAGCACAGATCGAATGAGGGCGGGCCGGTTCAGTGCTAAAAGCAACGCTTGATCTCGGCCGGGTCTTCATCCAGAAAAACGAAAATCACCCCACGAAGGGAACACACCCGATGACCCCACCCGCATTCACTCACACCTTCCCCGTCCGTCTCCACGACATCGACGCCGCGGGTATCCTCTTTTACGGTCACCTGTTTCGCCATGCCCATGATACCTATGAGGCCTTCATGGCGACGATCGGTTTTCCCCTGCACCGCCTGATCCAGGACGGTGATTGTCTGCTGCCCCTGGTCCATGCCGAGGCCGATTACCGTCACCCCCTGCGCCACGGCGAGGTCATCCAGGTGGAACTCAGCGTCCGGGAAATCGGCGGCAGCGCCTTTACCCTCGACTACCGCTTCACGGATGAGACGGGGCGGGAGAAGGCCAGGGCCAGCACCGTCCATGTCCATCTGGGCCCCGCGGGCTCCTCCGCCCCCTTGCCAGAGGCCCTGGTTCAGGCCCTGCGTACCTGTATGCCATCAACAGTGCCAGCGGGCAGATAGGGGCATCAAGCTGTTCGGACCCCCTCTCCCCTACCCTCCCCCACCAGGGGGGAGGGAGTAAGAGAACCGGTGGCTTATGCTACCGATACCTGCATAGGGGGCAGGGAGGCATGGCGACAGGGAGGCAGAGAGACAGAGAGGCAGAGAGACAGAGAGGCAGAGAGGAGTAAGGTAAGCGCTTATGGGGCATCAAGCAGGGTGTGTCGCTTCAGACCAGGTGGGGACGGGCCGCCGCCATGGCCCCGGCCATGTCCCGTTCGGCGACGCGCAGGATGTCGGCCTCGATCCGCCCCTCGCTGACCAGGCGTCTCATGAACACGAGGATCTCATCCGGGGAGAGACCGGCGCGGTAGGGGCGATCCTGGGCCATGGCCTGAAAGATGTCGGCCACCCGCAGGATGCGGGCCTCCAGGGGCAGGTCCTGACCGTTGAGGTGGAAGGGATAGCCGGAGGCATCGTGCTCCTCATGGTGGCAGGAGGCCCACTGGGTAATTTCCTCGAAGCCCTTGATTCGCCTTAGGATCTGGAAGGTTTCGTAACTGTGGGCGTTCATGAGCTTGCGCTCGCGGTCGTCCAGACGACCCGGTTTGTCGAGCACCTCATCCGGGACCCGCAACTTGCCGAGGTCATGCAGCAGGCCGGCGATCTCCAGTTTGTCGCACTGTGTCGGGCTCACCCCCAGGCCCTCGGCGAAGAACCTGGCCAGGCGGGAGACGCCGGTGGAATGTTCGGCGGTGAAGGTGCTCTTGGCATCGACGATCTGGGAGAACATGGCGGCCAGTTGCTTGAGTTCCCTGATCGTGGCCGGATAGGGCGCGGCCTGGCTCAGCATCTCCTGCATCACGGCCTGGATGCCCCGGGGTTCGAGTTCCAGCCAGAAGGCCTCGGTGAGCGAAGCGGCGAGGAAGGCCTCCACCAGTTGAGGCTGGAAATAGCGGCCGGCGCGGGCGGCAATCTTGTCGCGGATGCCCGCCGTGTGCATGAGGAGGTCGCCGCTGCCGTAATGGGGCGCGGCCAGGGTGTCGACTCGGTCCACCAGATAGATGAGGTTGGCTTGTTCCGCCACGGCCGCAGGCAGGTCGGGCATGGCCGCCAGCTCTTCCCAATGGGTGTGGTGGTAACGCACGGGCACCGCCAGCCGGGCCAGGGGCGCGAAGTCGCGCAACAGCCGGTAGCCGATCTCGCAATGCTGCTGGGAGCCCTCCCAGTCGAATTCCAGGAGCAGGTGGTTGTGGGTGGCCGTCGAGGAGACGCCGATGTCATGCAGCATGCCCAGGTCGAACAGGAAGGTCTGCTCCGCGGGCGGCACGGCCAATTCCAGCCCGCAGGCGCGGGCCATGATCCCGACCCGTTTGCCATGGCCCACGTCGTCGATGCCGACCAGGTCCAGGGCGTCGGACAGGGCGTAGACGACCTGGCGCAGATCGACGGCGATCTTGCCATCGGGGTGAGTGGCGGAGGGGTCCGCGGACAGGGGCATCGTCGTCTCCTGGCATGGGCGAAGGTGAGGAGGTGCAGTGTAACGGAAAGTATTCCCGCCACGGATGTCCTCCGCATCCCCCCTATAGGCAAAAACGATAGCCTCCGCGAGGTTGATAGACGGGTGAAAAGAAGAATTGCCGGCCTATGGCGCTTCTCGGGCGGCCGCTAACCGGATGGCAGCATCGTCTCGCCACCGAGGACCAGGCCTTGATCGGCGCGGCCCAACCGCGCCGATTCGGCGTTGAACGCGAGGATAGCTGGCCTGGCTGGCGGCGTCTGCCCGTCGCCAGTCACCTCGTGGGCTTGCCGCCCTCAAGCTCGACCTTGCCGGAAGAAGCCCTCAGCGCTAGGATTTTGGTAGCAAACATCTGTTCGACAAACAATCGGCTAAATTCGGCCCATGGTCAGCACCGACACCCCATCCACATCCGGATCAGTCAAGAGCGACCAGGACAGCCCCTGGAAGGAGGCCCTGGAGCGCTTCTTTCCGGAATTTCTCGCGCTGCTGTTTCCAGCCATCCATATCGAGATCGACTGGAGGGTGCCGTATCGCTCGCTAGACAGCGAGCTGCAGCAGATCACTGGCGATGCCGACAGCGGTCGGCGCTATGCCGACAAACTGCTCGATGTGCGCACGACAGACGGTCACGAGGCCTGGGTGCTGGTGCATGTCGAGGTCCAGGGTGATGCGCAAGCCGTGTTTCCCCAGCGGATGTTTCAGTACAACTACCGCATCCGCGACCGCTACGACCGCTCGGTGGTCAGCCTTGCCGTACTCAGCGACAGCAACCGGCGGTTTCGCCCGGTGTGTTACGAAGATGGCCGCTGGGGCTGCCGGATCCTTTTCGAGTTCCCCATAGTCAAACTGCTCGACTACGCAGAGCCGGGGCACTGGGCGGCGCTGGAAGCAAGCGACAACATCTTCGCCCTGGTGGTGATGGCGCAGATCCGCGCCAAGGTTACCGATGACGCGGAGACGCTCAAGGGCTGGAAGTTCCGGCTGATCCGCCTGATGTACGAGCGCGGCTACGAGCGGGCGCTGATCCTGGAGCTGTTTCGACTCATCGACTGGATGATCCGCCTGCCTGCGGGACTGGAAGCGGATTTTCGCCAACAACTCTTTGCCTACGAGGAGCAACAGCGTATGCCTTATGTCACCACGGTCGAGCAAGCGGGGATTGAGAAGGGCCTCAGGCAGGGCGTCAAGCAGGGTGAAGCCATCATCCTGCTGGCCTTGCTTCAGGAGAAATTCGGGCCAGACACCGTCGACGCCTACCGCGAGCGCGTCGCGGCCGCCGAGCCTGAGCAGTTATTGCAGTGGTCGAAACTCATCCTGAGCGCCGAGACCCCGGAGACGATCTTTCATTGAATGAACATCAACAGGCCATGAGCCGAGTGCGTGAGCCAATCGCGGACGAGGAGTTGCGGCGTCTGGCGTTCCTGCGCGATTGGTCACCGCAGGATGAGGCAACCTGCTTGGCCCTGGCACCTGGGGCCTGCCTATGGCCCCTCCCGGGCGGCCGTTAACCGGCAGGGCCCGTCAGGCCAGTTGGTCCTTGATGGCCCGCAGGTCGGGCTTGCCGGAGGCAAGGACCGGAAGCGTGGTAAAACGCCGAAAACCCCGGGGACGCTCACGAGCGGGCAGTTCCCGCCGGCACCAGGCCTCCAGGTCCCCGGGGGCCAGGTCGCCGGTGTAGGCCGCGACCAGGCGATGCCCCCAAACCGGGTCGGCAAATCCCACCACCACGGCCGCGCTCACCCCCGGAGCGGCCAGAAGCCGCTCCTCCACCCGGGAGGGCAGCACCGCCTCGCCACCGATGACCAGAAGTAGATCGGCGCGACCCACCACCGTCACTTCACCCTCCGGGGTGAGATAACCCAGGTCGCCGGTCTCAAACCAGCCATCCTGGAGCCCCCGGCCCGGCTGACGGTCGGGATCGGCATAACCCACCATCACCTGGGGACCCCGGAGGCGAAGCGGGGCTGGCGCATCCGGGGTCCCCTGACAGCGCACCTCCACCCCGGGCAGCGGCCGTCCCACCCGACCGGGCGGGGGCACGGCCCTCAGGACCGGCGAGAGGGCGATATGGGAACAGGTCTCCGTCATGCCATAGGTGAGGCGCAGTGGCCAGCCGGCCGCCAGAGCCTGGCGAGCCAGGGTGCCGCTCAGGGCCTGGCCACCGATCAGGACGGCGCGCAGTTCCGGCGGCGGCATCACCGCCAGGAGTCGGGCGAGCATGGGGGGGACCAGGGACAGATGGGTGACGCCCCGCCGGGCGAGATCCTGCGCCACGGCGGCGACCTCGAAGGCCGGGTGCGCCACCAGGGTGGCCCCCGCCAGGGCGCAGCGATAGCCGATCATCAGGCCCCCCACGTGGCAGCGGGGTAGGCACCCGAGCCAGGCATCCCCGGGACCCAGGCCCAGCAAGTCGTTGGTCACTTGGGCGGATGCCTGGACGTTGGCTGGGCTCAACATCACCGCCTTTGGCGTCCCGCTACTGCCGCTGGTCTCGATGATGAGGGCCGGTGCCGTCCGGTCCGCCCGTCCTGGGTTCACGGCCGGGGACTGGCTGGCCAGCAGCCGGCCACCTTTCCCGGCGGGGGCCTCCACGTCCGGCAGCCAGCGCCACTCGACCCCCGCCAGGCCTGCCAGGGCCGCGAGTTCGGGCGCGGCGCGCCGAGGGGAGACGGGGAACAGGCCGCCGCCAAGCAGGGCCAGGGCATGCTGCATGAGGAGCAGGTCCAGGACCGGCGCCTCGGGTACCAGCACCACCTGCCCGGGGGCGAGGCCCTGGGCCTGGAGGTGGTTCGCCCGGTACCGGGCCCGGTCCGCCAGTTCGCCGTAACTCCAGCTAACGGAGCCGGTAACGATGGCCCGCTGATCACCCCCGGCGTGGAGCCTGGCCAGCGGCCGGGACGGGGTGGAGGACAGCGACGGATCCAGAGCGGTTCGTCCCACCGGACCAGTTACCAGACCACCTCGAAGGTGCAGGCCTCGGCCCCCAGGGCCTGGCACTGGGTCTCGGTGACCCGGGAGCGGGGGTGGACCAGTTGTTGGAAGAGCCGCTCGATGGCCGCGGCGTAAAAGTCGCACAGGGGCGTCTGTGCCTGATCCTGGCCCAGGGCCTGTACTTGGGCCTGGGCCTGCGCTTGGGCCTGCGCTTGGGCCTGAGCTTGAGCCTGGCTCAGGGCATGGACCGGCGTTTGAGCCTGGCTCAGGGCCTGGGCCGGCGTATGAGCCGGGGCCAAGGCCCCCTGACAGATACAGCAGCCGGCGATGGCCAGGTGGGGGGGGTAGGCCTTGCGCACCCGCAGTTCGCCACTGCCAGCGAAGGTCCAGGCGTGGCGCTGGATAGCGTTGAGCAGGACCTGGCTGGCCAGCCGGGCGGGCAGCCATTTCAGCAGCACCTGGACGCCGCGGGGGATGCGGTGGGCAAGCAGATAGTCCCCAGTGCGCACCCCGGCGCTGCGGGCAATCTCCAGGGCTACCGGGATGCCAAGCTGATCCCGCAGGACCTGATGAAGACGGGTGACTTCCCGCTCATCGACCATCTTCTCCGGCGGCTGGGCCAGGTAGTGGCCCAGTCCGGCCTGGGCGAAGAGACGCTCGACCCGCTCCTGCAGACCGGCTTCGCGCAGGGCCTCCGCCACCCGGGTGATGGCGTTGGGGCCGATGCGGTGGATGTGGGAGGTTTCTGGCTCGGTCATGGGGGCATTACCAGGGGCGGCAATCCCAGTTCAGGGAGCGCTCCAGCCGGGCACAGAGGGAGCGCAGGAGGAAGCGGCCGGAGGGGGTCACGCGCAGGCCATCAGCGTCCATCTCCAGCATGCCCTGGGAGGCGAAACGCTCCAGGGTCGGCAGGTCTTCATCCAGGGCGTCCAGTGAGCTTCGCGGCAGGGCCAGATTGCACAGGAGCTGCTCATAGGCGCGGCGGCGCCGGTAGTCCCGGTCGCTGAGCCGATGCCCCCAGGAGATGGGCAGGTGTCCGGCCTTGACCGCCTGGTGCCAGGCATCGAGATCGGACTCGTTCTGCACCAGGAGCCGGTCCACCTCGCCGTTGCCGTGGGGGCCGAAGGCCAACTGGCATGCCGAGTCTAGGGCGGTGAAGCCGATGCCATTGCGATGCAGGCGTCCCTCGGCCTGGGCCAGCGCCCATTCGTCCCCGGGGCGGACGAAGCACTCGGCGCCGATCCAGACATAGCCGGCCTGGGTCAGCTCCTTGACCACGCGAAGAAACAGGGTCAGGGTCTCGGCCGCCCCGGGCAGGGCCTGGGGATTGATGGCGGCCTGATGGGGAAAATCGGCGGGGATGTGGCGGTAGCTGAAACAGCGGATACGGTCGGGACCCATGGCGACGACCTGTTGCAACGTCGCCGCCAGGGAGGCCTCGGTCTGTTCGGGGAGGCCATGAATCAGGTCGAAACTGATGTTGTGGAAGCCGGCCGCCCGCGCCATGCCACAGACGTCGCGGATCATGGCCGCCGAATGGACCCGGCCAATCGACCGCTGCACTTCCCAGCTCAGGTCCTGAACGCCCAGGCTGAGGCTGCAAAAGCCAAGCTCCCGTAACAGCTCCAGTTGTTGCGGGGAGGTGCGACGGGGGTTGCATTCGATACAGGCCAGGGCCGAATCAGGGACCTGGAAGTGGTCATCAACGATCTCCATCAGCCGGGTCAGGTGTTCATCCCGCAGGTGATTGGGGGTGCCGCCACCCAGGTGGAGGTGATGCACCATGCGGCCCCGCCCGAGATGGCTGGTTACCAGGCCGAGCTCGTCCTCCAGGCTGTCGAGATAGGCGTCGATGGTGCTGGGGTCGTGGGTGACGTTGGTATTGCAGGCGCAGAAATTACAGCGCGTGGGACAGAAGGGGACATGAATGTAGAGGGCCAGGGGGCCGGGCCGCCGCTGGCCCAGCTCCCGCAGGGCCTGCTCGTAACCCTCGGGGGCCACGCCATTGAGCCTAACCGCGGGGGACGGCACGGCGCCAAGGCTGGCCAACTCGCTCAGGTAGGGTTCAAAGGCAAGCGGATGGAGGTCATCCAGGACTGAGGAATACATAAAAGAAACTCACCGCCATCAATTTACTATTGCCGTCCTACAGACCCGGACCGGGACCTACCCCGACCTCGGGTTTTGCCTCGCCAGGTTCCATGACCTTGACCGCCCGGAGCGAGGGTACCGCCTCGTTGCCCCGCATGGCCCAGCGCCAGATCACTTCTTCCGAGAAGGGCAACACCAGAAACCAATGCTCCAGGATGCCCAAGGCCAGGAGCGTCGCGACGAGCATCAGCCCGACGCGCTGAAAGTCAAGCATCTCGGGGAGGGAGGCCAGTTCCACCAGCAGGCCCAGGATGACCGTCGCCGCCGTCACCGAGACGGGGAAGAGCAGATTCATTGGCCGCCGCACCATGTAACTGGCGAGAAAGCGCATGGGTTCCGGTAGCCAGTGCTCGTGCAGGTTGCGCACGCCGAGGAACAGATTGAGCTTGGCGCTCCAGCGCATCAGCCAGAGGACGATGAAGCTCCAGACCCCCACCCGGTTCGGGGCATCCCAGGCGCTGACGACCAGGGCCAGGGCGGTGACGAGCACGCCGATCTCCAGGAACAGGCCAGTGCGGACCGCCAGGACGAACCGCGGCCAGCCCGTGCAATCCGCCGGACAGGGCTGACGGTGGGGGCCGACCAGAAAGCCGGTGAAATAGCCCAGTTCCAGCCAGCCCCACAACAGAATGGCGCTGGAGAAGGCGAGATAGGCGGCGGCGGGGTCGGTCAACTGACTGGCGTAGTGATGGCCGACGAAGGCGACCGCAGCCACCAGGGTCATGCCGATCATGCTCCAGCGGTGGGTGGTCAGGGGCAGGCGATGCAAAAAGAGCAGCACCCCGGTGGTCAACCACCAGACAAAGAGGGTGTAGAGCGCCGGGGCCACATAGTCGCTCATGAAATAGCGCCTGGCAGCAAGGGGCACGAAATGGCGTTCGACCCCGACCTCATGGCGTGGCGTTCCCGTTCCCGGAGGCCAGCAGTGGCGCGAAGGCCCCTTCATTGGTGTGACCGAAGGCCTTGAGGTCGATCAGGCGCCCGGTCGCCAGGTCCTCCAGGATCAGGCGCCCATCGGCCAGCCGGGACAGACGGAAGGGCGTGGAGGCGCCATCCCCCTGGATGCGCCGCTCCCGTGCCAGGGCCCGCAGGACGCCGCGGACGAAGCCACCGCTCCCTGGGGGCACCAGGTCGACCACCTCCTCGCCCTGGCGGTCATAGACGAGGACGGCCCCATCGGCCCGGTCGGCGAAGCGCAGTTCCCGGGACTGGACGACGGGGGCCATGGGCTCCGTCACGGGTCCCAGGCCCGCAACCCGGGCCAGCGTGACCGCCAGCAGGCTGAAGCCGATTAGGGCCGCCGCGCCGATCAGGGCCCCCCGGGGAAAAGGCCGGTTATGCTGGTGGTCGTGCATGCCGGAGGTATCGGTTGCCGTGCTCATGAGGCTGAGGCCGCCGGGGCGGGGGTGGGTGAATTCTCGCCATGGATCGGGGTCGGATCCGACACGGCGGTCGCTGCCTGGGCGTCACCGCTGACCGGCAGGACGTTGGCGGCCCTGAGGGCGGTGGACAGGATGTCCGCCACCCGGTCGGCCTCGGGCACGCCGCGGAGCATGGGCTCCACCTGACTGAAATGCCAGGGTCGCACGAAGGGCCAGAGGACCAGATAGGACACCGGCTGCCGCCCGGTCAGAGACAGGGGAATGTCCCCCGTGCCATCGGGGTAGCGCCGCAACCCCGCCGCCGCGATCTTGCTGAAGGGCAGATTGATGGTCATGGACACGGCCACCCCGAAACGGATCACCACCCGCCGGTTGGTGATGGTGTAGAGGGTCGCCCGGCTGTTGGCCCAGGCCAGCAATACCAGCAGACCCACCGCCAGGTGGGCGAGAAAGATCAGCCAGCCGGCCAGCAGGCCAACGCTCAGCAGGGATTCCTCACCGGTCCACAGCTTGTCGGCCAGGTACCAGAGGAAGATGAGGGTGAAGTAGAGGATGATCTTGCGGACGTGAAAGGCGCGCCGCGCCAGGGTGCCCCAGGACGGCGCGCCTTGCCAGAGAATCCGCTCCCCCGCGGGAGGAATCTCTGGCAGGCCGGGGATGGGTTCTATCTCGTACTCGTTCACTAGGCTTTCATTCCGTCTAACTGTTCACCCCGGGGATTCCCGTCCAGGCGAGTTCCGGTCAGGAATCACCGGTCGCGGACTTTACGCCCTCCGGATCACATCCAGGGATCGGCGCGGCCCGCCTGGGCGTAGAGGGTACCACCGGCGTAGTAGGCGCAGATCCGATTGGGCTGGGCCAGGCGGGGGACGTTGATGAAGTGACGACCGAGGATGGCGTTGACCTTGAGGTTACGCGCCTTGCGGTTGACGCGGACGAAGTTCATCGGCAGCAGCACGGTTTCGGCGACGGGGGCGCGGCGCGCGGGCGTCTGGGCGGGGGCGGCCTCGGCGCCCTCCTCCTCGGCGACGGGGGCCGCGGCGACCGGCTCCGGCTCGGCGGCCAGGGGCAGGGCCACCTCCAGGTAGCGGATCTGGGGCTCGGACTGGTCGACCCAGATATCCTTCACCGTGCCACCGACCACGTCGTCGGCGCCTAACACCGGCAGGCCGCGGGGATCCAGGTCCTGATGGGCGACGGCATAGTCGGTGGCGACACGCATGGGGATGATCTTGGGGGCGCCCTCGAAGGTCAGATCCGGCACGTCGGGACGATTGGCGAAGGAGCCCGGGCCGACGCCGGCGAGCATGGGATCGCCGGTGGGCTGGAGGGGCGCGCCCGGCCAGGGGGCGATGGGCGTGGCGTTGATGGTCTCGCGGGGTTCCGGCCGTGGGGCGTAGCGGGTGCCACCGCCATGGGGCAGGACAAAGGACTTGGGCTCCGGCAGGCCCGGGAAGCCCACCACCTTGACGTGAACGCGGTCCGACTCCAGGGGATAACCCTCGCGCTTGTCCTCGCGGCGAAGGTAGATGATCAGCCCCGCGAAAAAGATCCAGAAGGCATACAGGACGATTTGGGCGACGTCGAAGTAGCCTGTGATTGCGCCAGTCGAAGACATGAGGGTTCCTCCAGTTGCAGATTACTGACCGGGAAATTCGGCCAGACCGAAACGCGCCGAGGTCGGCTGCCGCGGGCGGCGAGCGGTGCCGGCCAAAGGCCCGATGGCGATCAGGGTGGCGAAGAGCAGCCCGATCTCCAAATGATAAACCACGCCATAGCCGGTGGCGGGGGTATTGAGGGCGATCCCCAGGTGACCTTGGGTGGCCAGCCCGGAGAAGAAATCACGGATGACGCCACCCAGGGCGATGGCCAGGCCGGCGGCAGTGGCCTGGACGGCCCCCCAGGCCCCCAGGGCGAGACCGCTCTGCCCCTCCATGACCTGGTCCATGGCGGCGGTCAGGGTGCCCACGGCGAAGAAACCGCCGCCGAGGCCGATGAGGAAGGCCCCCAGCCGGAACAGCAGGGCCGATTCCAGGGGCGCGGCGAAGATGACCGCGGAGAAGGCCGCGATCCCGACCAGCACGCCCAACGCCGAGAGGCGATAGGGATCGGCCCCCCGGTGCAGGCGCCGCGCCGCCAGGCCATAGGCGACGAGGGTCCCCCCCGCCAGCAGGGCGGTCAGGGCGGTGGTGGCGCCCACGGACAGGCCGAGGATCTGGCCCCCATAAGGCTCCAGCAGGATGTCCTGCATGCTGAAGCCGGCGGTTCCCAGCCCCAGGGCGATCAGGAGGCGTCCGGCCTGGCCACCGGCGAGGAAGTCCCGCCAGGCCTCGCGAAAGTGCTGGCCACCGCCGCCCCGGGTGCGGCTGGGGTCCCGCGCTTCCTGTTTCCACAGGGCGGCGATGTTCAGCAGCATGGTGACCACGGCGGCGCCCTGGATGATTTGGATCAACCGGAGCTGGCTGAAGTCCGTCAACAGGAGACCGAAGAGGGTGGAACTGCCCACCATGCCCAGCAGGAGCATGACGTAGAGCAGGGCCACCACCCGTGGCCGGGCCTCGGGCGGGGCCAGGTCGGTGGCCAGGGCCAGGCCGGCGGTCTGGGTGATGTGCAGGCCGGCGCCCACCAGCAGGAAGGCCAGGGCCGCCCCGCCATAACCTAGGAAGGCCGGCCCCTGGGTATCGCCAGAGAGCAGCACCAGGGCGAAGGGCATGATGGCCAGGCCGCCGAACTGGAGCATGGTCCCCAGCCAGATATAGGGCACCCGCCGCCAGCCCAGGGCCGAGCGGTGATGGTCGGACTTGAAGCCCACCAGGGCGCGGAAGGGGGCGAAGAGCAGGGGCAGGGAGACCATGACCGAGACCAGCCAGGCCGGCACCCCCAGCTCGACCACCGTCACCCGGTTGAGGGTGCCCAACAGGCGACCCAGGGGCAGCTCCGCCGTCGCGGCGTCCGCGAAGGGCAGGATGCGCGTCCCGTAGCGCATCCAGAGCTGGATCATCTCCTGGGTCGGGGACTTCATCGCCGTCCAACCCCCCACTGCGATGACGAGCGCGTCATTTGCGGACCAACTCCAGGGCCTGAGAGGTGTAGAAGCCGCTGACGATACGCTCACAGCGGCCGACCCGCCAGCCCGCCAGAGACGGCTCAGCCTGGATCAGGGCCTTGAGATCCCCCTCCCCCACCGGCTCGATGGCCGGAGCGCGGTTGCCGCGTGGGAAGAGGCGCCCGACCACATGCATCAGGGTCAGGGGACCGGTCTTGGGGGCGAAGGTGAAGACGATGGAGCCGGAGGTGCGGCCGGCGAGGCCGCTGAGCACACTCAGGACTTCCTTGGGTCGGTAGTGGATGAGGGAGTCCATGGCAACCACATGATCGAAGACCCCCAGGGCCGGGTCGAGCATGTCCCCGGCCCGGAAGTCGATCTCCCCCGGGGCCAGGTCCCGGGGGATGCGCTCCCGGGCGATCTGGATCAGAGTCGGGGCCACGTCGATGGCCAATACCCGCGCCCCGCGCCGGGCGGCCTCGACCGCCAGGGCCCCGGTGCCGCACCCGGCATCCAGCAGGCGCTTGCTGTTCAGGTCCGCCGGCAGCCAGGACAGCAGCAGGTCACGCATCCGGTCCCGCCCGGCGCGCACCGTGGCGCGGATGCGGCTGACCGGCGCGTCGGAGGTGAGCCGTTTCCAGGCCTCGGCGGCGGTGCGGTCGAAGTAGTGCTCGATCTCCCCGCGGCGTTCTTGATAGGCGCTATCCAATTTCAATTCCGCTTGGCTGTCTACGCTGATGGCCGATTGAGGTTACTGACAGAACAAAGGCTTGACCCGCGCACTTCGGCTCTTCCGGAGCGGGTGGCGTCTGGTGGGGGGACGCCGTGAATACGTCCCTGTAGGCTTGACAACCGCATCCCTGCGGTTGACACCCCCACCAAACGCCCCCCGCTCCTCCCTGCCCTGACCGCGAAAAACATAGGCTTCGGGCATGATGCCTAGCTCAATCAAAACCCAGGAAATCAAAAATGTCCCGGTCACGCATGGGCTGCACGTCCAGGGGTTCGGTGCCGGCCCAGAGGGCGGCGGCCAGTTGCAGGTACTCGGCCTGGGCGGCCTCGACCTCGGGGCTGGGGTCCATCTCGAACAGGGTCGATTTCTTCAGCCGGCTGCGGCGGATCACGTCCAGGTCCGGGAAGTGGGCCAGGCGCCTGAGGCCGACGGCGGCGTTGAAGCGGTCGATCTCGTCCGTGGCCGCGCTGCGGTTGGCCACCACCCCCGCCAGGCGCACCCGGTAGTCCCGCGACTTGGCGAGGATGGCGCTGGCGATGCGGTTCATGGCGAAGATGCTGTCGAAGTCGTTGGCGGTGACGATCAGGGCGCGCTCGGCGTGCTGCAGGGGCGTGGCGAAGCCGCCGCAGACCACGTCGCCGAGGACGTCGAAGATCACCACGTCCGTGTCCTCCAGCAGGTCATGCTGCTTGAGGAGCTTGACTGTCTGCCCCACCACGTAGCCGCCGCAGCCGGTGCCGGCGGGGGGACCGCCGGCCTCGACGCACATGACGCCGTTGTAGCCCTCGTAGACATAGTCCGCCGGGCGCAACTCCTCGGGGTGGAAGTTGACCGACTCGAGGACGTCGATGACCGTGGGCACCAGGCGCTTGGTGAGGGTGAAGGTGGAGTCGTGCTTGGGGTCGCAGCCGATCTGCAGGACGCGCTTGCCCAGCTTGGAGAAGGCCACGGACAGGTTGGACGAGGTGGTGCTCTTGCCGATGCCCCCCTTGCCATAGACGGCGAAGACCTTGGCGGCGCCGACGTCGTCGTCATAGTCCAGGTCGAGGGCCAGCACCCCGTCCTCCTCGGGACAGGGGAAGCCGGGGCGGCATGCCAGGAAATCAGAGGCGCGGGACATCAGGCGGTGGCCTCCGGGTGGCAGGCAAGAGCCAGCCCCTGGTCCCCCTGCCTCTCGCGAAAGGGCAAGTTGGGCCGGGGCATCGAATGAAGGGGGTTCCTGAGGCTCACGCGGCGGCCTCCAGGACGCCTTCGAGGCGGTCTTCCAGTTCCTCGCCGGCGCGGCGCAGGGCCTCCAGGGTGGCCGGGTCCGGGGTCCAGTAGCGGCGCTCGTGGGCC